>JBBRLC010000281.1:0-2965 GCA_038231595.1 Candidatus Nanopelagicales bacterium
AGGTAGTCCACGTCAATCATCAGGTCACGACGGGGAACCAACTCGGAATAGTAGAACAACTGCGGGATTGTGCCGAAAACAAAGACCAAGTGCGGCACGTCGATCTGTGGACCGAGCCAACACTGAAAGTTCATGTCGAGGATCGAGGCCTTGCGATTGCCGATCCACGAATGCGCGACGTGCTCGGTTTGCGGACTCGTCCAGGTGAACATCGAACCCTCGTAGTCACCTGACTCGGTCTGCCAATATTCCAACCCCTCAGACGCTGGCTGGGGCTCCATCGGGAAGCGCTTCTGGACCTTATCGCGGAGTTCGGAAAGGATCTCCCACAACTTGGCGTGCGTCTCGCTGACGTCCACGTCGGGGTTTTCGGCGAGGTATTCGTGGATGGTTTTCGTCTGCCTGGCGCTCTCGGTCATGGCGGGACGCTAACGCAGTCGATTTCTTCCCGACCACGGGGTCGCTCACGGGGGTCAAGGCGCTGTGCTCGCTCGAAGCGCGACGTCATCGAACTGACGCGTCCACGGGACTAGTCGAGCCCGACGACGTGATCTACCAACGTTGTAGTGAGGCGTACGTCGGCGTCGACCAGATCACCCACGCGAGGTGCGGGCCCGTCAACCGCGGAAAGCCACAACAACGAGACCTGCATGTGCGGGGGCTCGGCGAACCAGCGCTGTCGACCATTGATCGTGAAGGGCGATTTGTACCGTCCGGTCGCCTCCAACACGCCGGTCCCCACGGCGATTCCGCGCTGGCGGTACGTCGACGCGGGGCTAGGTGCTTCCAGCGCCACGCCATGCGCTGTACCCCCACTGACGATGACAAGCGCGCCGTCACGAGGAGCGCGCCGCTGCCGGTATCCGACTCGGTCACCCTTGGACACGCGATGTACGGCGAGAACCGTTCCCTTAGTGGTCAATGCGTCCCGATCACCGAGCCACAGCCGGGTGCCGATGCGGGCGTTGAGGACGACTCCTGGCATTTGAGTGCGAACGTCGGAGAGTTCCTGGTCGTCGAGATGAGAGATCCACAGCGTCAACAATCGCTCGGCCTTCTCCGACGAGAGTCCCGTAGAATCCACGAAATCGCCTGCGAGAGTGAGCCATCGGTGTGCCGACCTGACGCACTCCTGCGTCTTCGCTGACCCAGTTGCGGTGATCGACACGTGTGCGTCGTGGAGCATCGACTCCGCTGTCGGCCGTCGGCGCACCTCCGGTTGCGTGAGCGGAAGATGCAGAGCCAACCCCTCAATGTTCAATCTCTGATCGCGAATGGCATGTCGGACGGTGTCACCGCCAAGTGCTTCGGCGAGTTCGTTGTCGGTCATGCCGAAGCGGCGAAGGGAGGTGAGTCTTTCGAGCACGATCCGATGCGGCCCCGACTCCAAACGAGCCGACAGCGTCAACATTGGCGCACTAGCAATCGTCGCAATGACGCGAGTTCGGTCCGGTCCATCGAGCACTACCGCCCAGGTCTGAGCCGCCACCAGATCCGCCGATTCATAGGGCGTCAGGATCAAGATGTCGACGTCAGGGCTTTCCCTGGCGACGGTTTCGAATTCCTCAATCGTGCCAACGGCGATGGTGTGACAGCCAAGTCGGGCAGCTTCACGGCCAAGACAGCCGGTGCCGAATCCGTACCCATTGCCCTTGATGACCGGTACGAGGCCACCAGCCGGAGCGACAGCGGCGGCGACCTGGTCACGAACCGAGTCGGTGTGCTGGCGCCAGCGCGGGCCGTCCACGTACAGGTCGAACGTCATGGGCGCAGCCTGCCATGTTCGGCGACGCAGACCGCCGACGCTTGTGCGCGCATCAGCAGTTGTTAGTGGCGGGAGAGGTAGAGATTGAAGGCCTTGGCTAGGACGGGACGAAGCGGGTAGTCCCATTCCCCGACGTATTCCTTGGCGACACCGCCGGTTCCAAGTTTGAAATTGATCAAACCAAAAAGCCGATCGGTGGGGTCGAGGGTGTCGCTGATGCCGCGAAGGTCGTACGTGGAGGCACCCGCGGCGTGCGCATCACAAATCATGGCCCACTGAATGGCATTGGACGGACGCACCTCTCGACCCTCATTGGCTGAAGCGCCGTAGGAGTACCAGGCGTGATCTCCGACGCGCACCATCGTGGTTGCGGCGAGCACGCGTCCTTCGTGCCGGGCCACGTAGAGCGCAAGGCGGGTTGGATCCTCAGCCGTCATCGCTCTCCACATGCGTTGGAAATAGACAAGTCCGCGCGCGGTGAAACCGTCGCGCTGTGCCGTTTCGACGTAGATGTCGTGAAAACTGCCAAGATCTTCGTACGAGCCATGTTCGACCACGACGCCCGACTTCTCGGCTTTGCGGATATTACGTCGCCACAGCTGATTGAAGCTCGCAAAGATCTCGTCGAGATTTCGATTGGCAAGTGGGATCTGAAATACATAGCGAGGTTGGACGTCGCCGAAACCTATGCCAGTTGTCGACTGTTGGGTCCAACCCAGCGATGCCAGATTGGCCGCCAAACTGATTCCACTGCTCGTCGTGATGTCTGCGGGCACGTCCTGGAGGCGCATTGCCGTACCGTCTGCGATCGCTGCCTTCAACGTGTCTGCGTCCCATTGGCGTACGGCGAACTGCGGTCCCATCTTGACCGAAAAGGCGCCGCGCGATTTCAGGTGCGACAGCAACGGCGCTAACCACGTCTCGAGTTCCGCGGCGGTGTGAGCGCTCGCCCATGGAAGGTCGGGACCTTCGGGCAGGTAGGCCAGGAATCGCTTGAGGCGTGGGACTTTTCGCAGCAAGACCAGCCCGGCGCCGACGATCTGATCGCCTTCAAACCACCCGACTGATTCGTGCTGCCACTCGGATTTGACAGCCGCCCAACTCGGCATTTGCAGGAAGGAAACCGAAGATCGGGATGCGATGTACGCCAGGTGTTGCGCGGCGTCGATTCGTCGCACCCCGAGTGAGCTTGTAACGGAT
>JBBRLC010000282.1:0-2952 GCA_038231595.1 Candidatus Nanopelagicales bacterium
AGCCGTAGGTGCGTTGACCCCGTCGGGCAGTGATATCGCATATCGCCACCAGGCCGAGCGCACCCACGACCACAAATGATGTGACGTGGTGGCTAATCGTCGCGACGAAAATCGAGAGGACTCCCAGGACAAGAAATCCACTGCGGTCAACGACGGGACCGCGCCAGCGACGCGCGCTCCACAACACCAAGACGAGGAAAGCCATCGCCGGGGTTTGGTAGATGTACATCGAGTCAAAGAAAGCGAAGTGCGGATTAGAAGCATAAATGAGGGTCGCGAGCGCGCCTATCCATGGGGCTCCAGTGACACGCCACGCCAAGATGAACAAGCCACCCATGAAAACAAGGTGGGCAAACGCAGCGACAAGAAAGCCCGACGCCGTGACTGACAATCCAGTGAGTTGGGCGATCGCAGCACCCAGAGACTCCAGCGCCGGGTAGTGCGTGGAGATGGGAAGGGACAAGTTCGGTTGAAACAGTTGACCTGCGTCGATGACATCGGTCGTTCCCCGGAGATGCTGCATCTCATCGGGAAATTTCATTTCCAACGGGGAGTACATCCACTTGGCGAGGTACTGGTTAACCGCGAGCACGGCAACCAACAAGGCGGCCTCGACCGACCCCATCGCGCGAAAGCGCAGAACACGCCACGCCAATGGGGCAATGAGCAGAGTCTGACCGGACCAGTACAGCATCTGCCCACTCGAGTGGCCGCTGCGGCCCAGCGCATATGCGAGCGACAACACAATGAGCCCTAGGGACGAACCACACCAGGCTTGCGCGAATCCGGTCCAACCGACCGACCGCTTTTCGAGTGCGAGTTTGTCGGTCGCCTTTCGATACGTCAACACCGACATCAGGGAAACGGCGTACGTCATGAGCGAATCCAGCGCGGGTAGCCACTCATGGGGGCATCGGTGGGTGTTACGCCCCACGAAGTCCAAGGCCGACCACAGTAGAAGACGGCAAACTGTGTACGCACCATTGTTCGTTGCACTCTGGCTGTCGGCTGATTGAGTCTGACGATTAGTTGTTCGCCAGTCGTCGCGGGCAACACGTGCAGTCGCGGGAGTGCGACGACTGAGTTTGCTGATGTTGCGTCAACGTCAGTCACCGTGCAGGCCGCCGAAAAACCAACCTCCTTGACGATCGCGCGGACTCGCCCGGTTTGGTAGCCGTAGGGGTACGCCAAGGTTGTCGCCTCGACCCCGACGTTGTCTTGCAGCAGCGAGCGACTTCTTGTCAGCTCTGATCGCAGCAGCGCACTCTGGGTTCGATCCATCGCGAGGTGCCGATGTCCATGGCTTCCGATTTCGAACCCTTCGCGTGCGAGCGCGACCAAGTCGGTCCAATCCAACATCGCCCGTTGCCCGTCTTCCCCGTCCATGTACGCCGCCCGCGAACCGACGTAGGCAGTGGGGATGAACAGCGACGCGGTGGCACCGGCATCGCGAAGGGACGGCACGGCGTACTCCGCGAAATCACGCAATCCATCATCGGCAGTAATGACGACGTGTCGTCGATGCATCGGTTTGCCCGACCTGATCATTTCCGCGGCGACCGCGAACGTGACCGGGAGCCAATCAGCTTCAATGAGCGCGCGTACATGCTCGCCAAATTCGGCTGGAGTCACTGTGAACGGTGCGAACGTCGGCGTCGTATCTGGCGCGACGCTGTGATACATCAGGATCGGAATCACCGCCGTCATGGTCTGAGATGCAGTCTGAGTACTCATGCCGGCAACTCCTGCCGCATGAGTCGTCGTGCAACCAGCCGACCCCGGATGTAAAGCCAGGGGCCTCGAATCAAGCCCTCGCGATTTGCCGACATCAGGTCCTCCGGGAAGTCCGATGACAGCGAGCCGGAACGCAAACCATTGGGTGCGCGGAAGTCGTGCCAGGCACGCGGCACGAGACGAACCAAATTCGCCGCGGCGCGTGGGCCACTGACCAACAGCGCGAGGTAATAGGAAGTCATCCCGCTTCCATAGCCCCGCATTTGTCGCCGCAAGGCGGCGTAGTCACGACGGTGGTAGTGCCATACGACTGCGGTTGGCTGATAGACCATGGTTCCGTGGGAGACGAGGATTCTGGTGAAGACCATGGTGTCTTCAGCCCCCGCGGCTGGCGATCCAGCGCCTAAGGCGGTGTCGAATCCGTTGACTCGTTCAAGAGCTGACCGGCGAAACGCCATGTTGCCGCCAGTCCCAAAAGGCGGCAATGGGTAGTACGCGTTTTGGGCTTGATCGCCTTGAGGTCCGTAGATCCGTCGACTGTTGGCCTTCCCTTTGTTGTGACCGCCGTACATTTCGAACCAGGCCTGTGCTTTCGTGGCGATTTCGGCCGCGACCATCGGTCCCGAGACGACCTCAGCGTTTGGTACCTCCTCCAGAGCCCGTATGAGTTCTGCCAGCCAATATGGATCGGCTACTTCGTCGTCGTCGAGGAAGGCGATGATGTCGCCGCTTGCTTCGGCGACAGCGCGATTGCGCGCCCACGACACACCGGCTCGCGGTTCCTCGACATAGCGAACGCGACCATCAACATCGACGTCGGTCACTACGTCGTGCGTGGAGCGACTCCTCGGCGCGTTGTCGACAACCACAATTTCGAGGTCTGGATAACGCAGGGCCAAGACACTTGTAAGGCACGAGCGCAATGACTCCTGCCGTTCGCGCGTGCAAATCGCCACCGTGACAGGAGGTGCGGAGGCGAGAAATACGTCGCGATGGGCTTGAAAGGGAGCGGGCCCCTCCACCGAGACCCCGGATGTCGGCAAGGCATCAGCGAAGTCGGACTCGCGCACACGTGCGCCAACGAATCGGTCGCGGACGAGGTAGCCCAACTCGGTATCGATATACTCAGCGAGCGACATCGCCGACATTCCACCGGCCGGAATCGACACGACTACCGTGCCGAGGCTCTCGTCAAAGGCACGCACCATCACTCGAGCC
>JBBRLC010000283.1:0-2937 GCA_038231595.1 Candidatus Nanopelagicales bacterium
CGGCTGGTCTTGCCGAACTCCGGGCAATCGACGTACGCGAACTCCCCGGGAGGGTGACTCAGGAATTCCTTCGGGAGTCTCGCGCGACGAGGGCTGCGTTGGAATCGGTGGATCTGAACCTCTTAGCCCATTTCGACCGCGCAGAGACGTGGCGAGCCGACGGGTTCATGACCGCGGCGTCGTGTGTGCGGACCCGGTTGAAAATGACCGACGGAGAAGTACGCGAACGCGTCCACGCGGCGAGAATGCTCGGCTCAATGCCACACCTCGGCGCCGCGTTGGCGGCAGGCGATGTGACCTACGCACACATTCGCACCGTAACCCGCGCCGCGGATCGCAACCCCAGCCGGCGAGCCACCCTCGCGGAGGCCGATGAAATCTTGGCTCGCTCCGCAAGGCGGATGAACCCGAAAGACTTAAACCGGGTCGTGACGCGCTGGGTACACGCGGTGGACCCCGAAGCCGTCATCGCTGCTGAACAACGTCTCTACGACCAACGCAACGCAACAGTCTCGACCACATTCGACCGGGCTGTCGACATTCGCGCCCTCCTGGATCCCGAAAACGGGGCGGTCGTGATCACTGCACTTGACGCGGCCGTCGCCACCTCGTACCGCTGCATCACGTCCCAAAACGGCGTCGACACCCGCAGCCCCACCCAACGTCGCGCCGACGCGTTCGTTGACATCGCCAACTACTACCTCGCCCACACCGACCTGCCGTACATCGGTGGAAGCAGGCCCCAGGTTCAACTCATCGTCCCCTTAGCAACCCTGCAGGCACTGTGCGGCGACGATCACGTCGAACCAGGCAACCTCACCGGTATCGGTGACATCAGCGCCGAAGCCGCCCGACGAGTCAGCTGCGACGCCAACCTCACCCGGATCGTGATCGATCCCGACGGACACCCCCTCGACATCGGACGCACGACACGCGCCATCCCTATCGGCATCCGTACGGCCCTCGATCGACGCGACGGAGGATGCCGATTCCCCGGCTGCGAACGCAAAGCCGTCCACTGCGACGGCCACCACATCACCCACTGGGCCCACGGCGGATCGACCGCACTGGACAACCTCGTTCACCTTTGCCGGCACCACCACCGAGCCGTCCACGAAGGTGGCTACCAAATAGCCGGCAACCCCAACACCAACCTCACCTTCACAACACCGGATGGCCGAATACTCGACGACCCCCTACCCACACCCCGCGGCACGCTTCCCCTCCACGACCCGTAGGTCCTGCGGGTCGCACGGGCGACTAGCCGAAGAAAGACATTGCCTCTTCGTAGCGTGCCCAGGGAACGGTCTTGAGTGTTCCGGTCGCATCGCCGAGCGGCACCCGGACGATGTCGGTGCCACGTAAGGCGACCATCTGACCCCACGCACCGTCATGCGCGGCTTCGATCGCGGCAAGGCCGAACCGAGTTGCCAACACGCGATCGAAAGCCGATGGCGTGCCACCGCGTTGGATGTGTCCCAATACCGTCGTACGCGCTTCCTTGCCAGTTCGCGTTTCGATTTGATCGGCCAACCATTCGCCGATTCCCCCGAGACGTACATGGCCGAAGGAGTCGAGCTTTTCTGCATCCGCGACCTCTCGACCACCGATCGGCAGAGCTCCCTCAGCGACGCAAACCACCGGTGCATAGTGCGACTCGAATCGCGACTCGACCCATCGACAAACCTGGTCAAGGTCGAAGGGAAATTCCGGGATCAAAATGACGTTGGCGCCGCCGGACATTCCCGTGTGCAACGCAATCCAACCCGCGTGGCGGCCCATCACTTCGATGACAAGGACTCGATGATGCGACTCCGCGGTGGTGTGCAACCGGTCCATCGCCTCGCTCGCGATGCCAACCGCGGTGTCGAAACCAAACGTGTAATCCGTCGCGGACAAGTCGTTGTCGATTGTCTTGGGTACGCCGACAACGTTAACTCCGCGCTCATGCAGCGCGGTCGCAACACCGAGAGTGTCTTCTCCGCCGATTGCGATCAGTGCACCGACGCCAAGATCCTCCAGAGTGGCGACGATGCGTTCGACACCGCCGTCGATACCGATCGGGTTCGTGCGTGAGGAACCAAGAATCGTCCCCCCGAGGGGCAGGATGCCGCGAACTTCGGGGACCCCTAGCGTCATCGTGAGCCCCTCGAGGGGGCCACGCCAGCCATCTCGGAATCCCACGAAGTCGCACTCGTACTCCTGCGCTCCGCGGCGCACAACGGCCCGAATCACCGCGTTCAGCCCGGGGCAATCCCCGCCACCGGTCAACACACCTAGCCGCATCACCGCTCCTTGAATCGTTGCTCGAGATATGGGTGACGCTAGTGGCCCGGGCGCCTTGGCGCCGTACTCTGCGCCACATGACGTTTTCGATCGTTGCGTGCAGCATCCACGGGAGCGACGCGGGAGTTGCCGAGTACGGCGTCGCCGTGGCCTCAAAGTTCTTGGCGGTCGGGGCGATTGTCCCGGCGGCGCAGGCAGACGTGGGCGCGATTGCTACCCAATCGCTGGCGAACTTGCGTTACCGCGCCGACGGTTTGGCGCTTCTCTGCGCCGGACGTTCGGCGCAAGAAACTCTGGATCGATTAACCACCGACGATGACCAACGCGGCGACCGGCAGGCGGGAGTCGTCGACGCCCGAGGTGGGTCGGCGACTTACACCGGCTCCGAGTGTCTCCCGTGGGCTGGTGGGCGATCAGGGCTGGGCTACGCGGTCCAAGGAAACATCCTGACCGGCGCAGACGTGGTTGAGGCGATGGAACGCGCATGGCTGGACTCGGATCCTGCGTGGCCGTTGTCGCGGCGAATGCTGGCCGCACTCAGCGCGGGTGATCACGCCGGCGGTGATTCGCGCGGGCGGCAGAGTGCGGCGATTTTGGTCCTGACTCCCGGGGGTGGGTACGGCGGCGGGAGTGACGTCGCCGTCGATCTGC
>JBBRLC010000284.1:0-2933 GCA_038231595.1 Candidatus Nanopelagicales bacterium
GGAGACGTTCGCCTTCGCGGAGCTTGCGGATCACCTGGTCGGGGGTGTGTCGTCGTCGTGTCATCTGTTGAAGTCCTCCCACCCGAATCATCGGGCATCGGACTCTCACAACACGTGGACCACTTCACGGGGACCCAGTCAAGACGAATACGTCCTTTCGATAGAACAAACGTCAACCTTTACGGGAAACAAAACCACGGTGTACGAGGGCCGTTAGAGGGAGAGGAGTTGGTAGCCGTCGTCGGCGAGACGGCGTACGACTTCCTCACAGTGCGCTTGACCGCGAGTCTCGAGTTGCAGTGCGACACCCACCTCGTCGACTTGCAACCGGGGATCAGTGCGAATGTGTTCCACCTCAAGCACATTCGCGCCCGCTTCACCGACTTCAGAAAGCAAGCGCGCCAACGCTCCAGGCCGATCGGGGATGCGAAGGCGAAGCGAGAGGTAGCGCCCCGCCGACGCGAGACCGTGTCGAATGATTCGCAACATAAGCAAGGGGTCGAGGTTGCCCCCGGAAAGTACGGCGACAACCGGTGCGGGCATCCCCGTATCCCCGTCACGAACTTCGGGAAGTTCAAGAATCGACGCGAGAGCAGCAGCGCCGGCAGGCTCGACAACTAACTTGGCTCGTTCCAGACACAACAGGAGCGCGCGCGAAAGAGATTCCTCGTCGACCGTACGAATCTCGTCGACATAGCGCTGGACCAACTCGAACGGCAACTCCCCCGGACACCCGACCGCGATTCCGTCGGCCATCGTCGTCATCGCCGACAGCGCAACCGGTTTCCCTGCTGCCAAGGAAGCCGGATAGGCCGCCGCACCTGATGCTTGTACGCCGATGACACGAACGTCGGGACGTATCGACTTGATCGCGACCGCAATTCCCGCGAGCAATCCCCCGCCTCCCGTGCACACGACGACAGTGCGCACGTCGGGAACTTGCTCAAGAATTTCCAGGCCGACCGTTCCTTGACCGGCGATGATGTCGGGGTGGTTGAACGGATGAATCAGAATCGCACCAGTGGCAGCCGAGAACTCCTCAGCCGCCATCAACGCCTCGTCAACTGAATCGCCGTGGAATCGCACTTCCGCGCCGTACCCGCGCGTCGCCGCGATCTTCGGAAGCGGTGCACCAATGGGCATGAAGACCGTGGCCGCGCACCCCAACGTCGAAGCCGCGAGGGCCACGCCCTGCGCGTGGTTACCGGCACTCGCCGCAACTACGCCGCGCGCGCGCTCGTCGGGAGTCAGCCGCGAGATTCGCGTGTAGGCGCCTCGGATCTTGAACGATCCAGCCCGCTGCAAGTTTTCGCACTTCAGGTAAACCGGTCCGCCGACTCGAGACTCCAACCAACGTGCGCCCTCCATCGGCGTATCGCGCACCATCGATGCCATCGCCGTACGTGCCGCTCGCATATTGTCCAGCGTCACATCCTGGACGACGCGCTCGAAATCACTCACTTGCGGAGTCTGTCACCGCCTCCCCCCTTTCACCGGTCAACCAAGGGCGTGGAGCGGCACCGAGTCACCGGTGACGGAGCGACTTCCACTAGGGCGCCCGAAAGGTGACACTGGGGAAGTGACCCAGCCATCCAGTACGGCGCCGAAGGTGACTGGACCGCGCGGCTTCACGGCAACGATCGCGCTAGTCACCGGGCGACAACCCGCCCACGAGTTCTTCGCTCAACTCGCAGCAGAACATCCACGTATCGCACGCTTGCGGCTGGGTGGCGAGACTGTCTTCCTCCTCAGCGACCCCGTCCTGATCAATGAAGTGATGCTCGATCAAGCGCGTTCATTGATGAAAGGTCGAGCGTTGCAACAAGCCAAGCAACTCCTCGGCGAAGGGTTACTCACCAGCGAAGGCGAGTTTCACCTCACCCAACGGCGGATGGTTCAACCCGCTTTCCATCGCGATCGATTGGTCAGGTACGCCGACGACATGGTGACGGCGACCGCCACGCACGAAGCATCATGGGTCGACGGTGAGCACCTCGACCTTGCCGCCGACATGAGCGTGCTCACTTTGTCTATCGTCGGTCGCAGTCTGTTTGGCTCCGATCTGTCAAACGACGCGCGTCAGGTCGGGGAGGCAGTCACCACGCTCTTCGATGGTCTGCAGTCGAATTTGCTCGTTGGTCAAGACTTCATGCTTCGCCTGCCGCTCAAGCGAAATCGACGGATCCAAGAGTCGATAGCGGACCTCGACGAAGTCGTCACCCGCGTCATCCAGGCGCACCGAGAGCTTGGGGATCAGGGCGATCTACTCTCGATGCTCATCGCCAGTGAAGTCGACGGCGCAGCGATGGATGACAAACAAATACGCGACGAAGTGATGACCCTGCTGTTGGCGGGCCACGAAACGACCGCGATGGCATTGACGTGGACGTGGTACTTACTCGCTCAAAATCGGGCCGAAGCAGCCCTTCTGCACGACGAACTTGCTCGCGTTCTCGGCGGGCGCGCGCCCAAGGTCGACGACATCAGCGAGCTTCCGTTTACACGCGCAGTGATCCACGAAGCCCTGCGGCTATTCCCGCCCGCGTGGATCATCGGTCGGCGGGCATTGGTCGACGTACGGGCCGGAGAGTGGACCATCCCGGCTGGCTCGCTCATCGTGGCCAGCCCCTGGGTGAGCCACCGCGATCCGGCGTACTGGTCCTCTCCGCTGGCGTTTCGCCCGACCCGCTGGCTGAACGACGCCGGCCAGTTCGATGAATCAGCTCCGGGTCACCCACGCGGGGCGTGGTTCCCGTTCGGATGGGGGAATCGTCGTTGCATCGGCGACCAATTCGCCCTGATGGAAGCGGTCTTGGTCCTGGGATCGCTCGCTCAGCGCTGGGCGCCGAGGCCTGATCCGGGTCGACCGGTGCTACCAGCGCCCCTGGTCACAATGCGACCCAAAGGCGGACTACCGGCCACATTGGTCGCCC
>JBBRLC010000285.1:0-2925 GCA_038231595.1 Candidatus Nanopelagicales bacterium
GGCCACTCTCGGCCCGCTCCAACGCGCACTGCTGAGAACTGCGTGCGAGTCAGTGCGCCCCGGAGGCGTGGTCGCGTACGTCACTTGCTCCCCGCATATCGCCGAAACGGACTTGGTCGTCAAGGATGTGATCCGAGAACGCGGTGATGTCGTACGCCTCGATGCCCGAGCGACGTTGCCCGAGGTGGACGATCTGGGCGTCGGTCCCGATGTTCGACTCTGGCCCCACATTCACGGTACGGACGCCATGTACCTCGCCTTGCTCAGACGCACCTAGATACCCTGCGTACGTGGGCATCCAAATCTCGCCGAGCATTCTTTCGGCAGACTTCGCCAATCTCGCGGCCGACTGCGCCTCGGTCGCTGACTCCGCGGATTGGCTGCACGTCGATGTGATGGATAACCACTTCGTGCCCAATCTGACTCTGGGGCTACCGGTCATCGAGAGCCTTTTGCGCACGGTGTCGCTGCCTGTGGATTGCCATCTCATGATCGACGATCCCGATCGATGGGCTCCCCAATACGCGGAGGCAGGTGCTGGGTCGGTCACGTTTCACGTGGAAGCCGCACATGCGCCGGTACGACTCGCTCGGACTCTGCGCAAGATGGGTTCCCGCGCCGGGATGGCCCTCAAACCAGCTACGGCAATCGAGCCGTACGCCGACCTGTTAGTTGAACTCGACATGTTGCTGGTCATGACGGTCGAACCCGGCTTTGGGGGGCAGAAGTTCCTCGACGTGGTCGTGCCCAAGATTCGCAAAACTCGCGAACTGGTCAAAGGTCACGACTTGGATCTCTGGATTCAGGTCGACGGTGGCATCGACCCCGACACGATCGAAATTTGCGCCGAGGCGGGTGCCGACGTCTTCGTGGCGGGATCAGCTGTCTTCGGGGCAGCCGACGTTGATGCAGCCGTGCGCGGATTGCGCGCGCAAGCAGAGAAGTCCACGGACGCCTCGTGGTGGTGCTCGCCATCGATCGGTGGGTGAGTCGCGATGGTGGGAAGCGAAATGTCAGCTGAAGTTCTGGCCGGTGAAGCAGCAGCGATGCGTCGCGCACTGGAATTAGCCGGTGACATTGCGGCGCCGCTCGGGCCCAACCCGCGCGTGGGCGCGGTGATCATCGGCATTGATGGTGACGTTGTCGGGGAAGGCTTCCACCGGGGCGCGGGCACCACGCATGCAGAAATCCACGCGTTGGATAGCGCCGGGTCTCGCTCCCTGGGAGCAACCTTGGTGGTCACCCTCGAACCGTGTGCCCACGTCGGTCGTACTGGCCCGTGTGCGGATGCTGTGATTGCGGCCGGCGTGCGCCGCGTCGTCTACGCCATGAACGATCCCTCGTCGGTTGGTGGCGGCGGAGCCGCGCGAATACGTGACGCTGGCATCGAGGTATCCGTTGGCTTGGAGGCTGATTCGGCCCGCGCTTTGAATCCGGGCTGGCTGCGATCGGCGCGAGCCGGACGGCCGTACACCATCTGGAAAGTCGCCTCGACGCTCGACGGCTTCGTGGCCGCGGCCGATGGAAGCAGCCGATGGATAACCGGAACTGCGGCACGTGCTGAGGTGCACCAGTTGCGAGGTGGCGTCGATGCCGTGATTACGGGTACCGGGACCGTGATCGCCGATGACCCGTCGCTGACTGCTCGCAATGCCGACGACACATTGCACGATCGCCAACCGCGCCGAGTCGTTGTGGGGACGACCGAGGTTCCACGTCAGGCCCGGGTGTTTGATGATTCGTCGCCGAGCCAGCAGGTCCGCAGCCACGACCTCCCCGAGGCCATGTCGCGGTTGCATGCCGATGGCGTGCTGTCCGCCCTGATCGAATGCGGGCCTCGCCTCGCCTCGAGTTTTGTCGCGGCTGATCTCATCGATGAGGTCCGCTGGTATGTCGCGCCGATCCTCGTTGGTGCGGGCACGAGTGTTCTCAATGATATTGGGGTTTCCACGTTGATCGACGCGCGTCGCTTCGATGTCGTCGATGTCGCCCAAATCGGAGCCGATGTACGCATTCGACTCGTCGCAGGAGACAACTGATGTTCACCGGAATTGTTGAGGAGTCAGGATCACTGCGTGCCATCGAACTGTTCGACGATGGCGCGGCCCGACTCGTCATCTCCGGTCCAACGGTCACATCGGATGCCCGCCCCGGAGACTCGATTGCGGTCAATGGGGTGTGTCTCACCGTCGTCGCATGTGGAGGTGGGGAGTTCAGCGCTGATGTGATGGGCGAAACCATGTGGCGTACGTCGCTTGGCTTACTTTCCGCTGGAGCCGCGGTAAACCTTGAACGCCCTCTTCAATTGCAAACCAGACTTGGTGGGCACCTCGTCCAAGGTCACGTCGATGCGACGGGAATCGTCAGCGCCCGTGAAGTCGGAACGCATTGGGATGTCGTACGCATCGCGATGCCACGTGACACCGCTCGCTATGTCGTCGAAAAGGGCTCCATCACCGTCGATGGAGTGTCGTTGACGGTGTCAGCAGTGGGAGACGATTGGTTCGAGGTGTCGCTCATCCCCACTACCCGCGAACTCACGACGATCGGGCGTGCGACCGTCGGGGAAGTTGTTAACCTCGAAGTCGACGTCGTGGCGAAATACGTCGAACGACTCACTCAGTGGCGTACCACCACCAGTTCGACCGATGTAAAGGACACGTGATCGCGACTATGCCGAGTGAGGGCCCCGCACGAGAGATCCGTCTCGATTCAATCGACGACGCGATCGCGGCGATCGCTGCCGGCAAGGCCGTGGTTGTTGTTGACGATGAAGACCGCGAGAACGAAGGTGACTTGATCTTTGCCGCGGCTCGGGCAACACCGGAACTCGTGGGCTTCATGATCCGATACACCTCAGGGGTCATCTGCGTTGCGATGGAGGGCAACGACTTGGATCGACTCCACTTGCCCCCCATGACGCGA
>JBBRLC010000286.1:0-2918 GCA_038231595.1 Candidatus Nanopelagicales bacterium
GACACGACCGGCGGAGCAACAGCGGCCGACATTCTCAACACCTATTCCGCCGACGAACTTTCTCGCGTGCTCTTCGAATACGGCGAGGAGCGCTTCGCTCGGCGCATCGCCCAACGCGTCATTCGAGCGCGCGCGATTACCCCCTTCGACCGCAGTGCACGACTCGTTGACGTGGTCCGGGAGTCCATCCCGGCGGCAGCTCGACGCACCGGTGGCAACCCGGCAAAGCGCACATTCCAGGCCCTGCGAATCGAGGTCAATGGCGAACTTGATTCCTTGCGCGCCGCGTTGCCCGGAGCGGTGGAAAGGCTCCGTGTCGGTGGCCGCGTCGTCGTCATGTCCTACCAGTCACTGGAAGACCGCATCGTGAAGCGGTTCTTCGCCGCGTCATCAACGTCGACCGCGCCGCGCGACCTTCCGGTGGTCCCCGACGAGTTGCAACCGCAGTTTCGATTGCTCACTCGCGGCGCTGAGAAAGCAACGGTCGAAGAAATCGAGGCCAACCCGCGAGCGGCGTCGGTGCGACTGCGTGCGATCGAACGAGTACGAGACGCCGCATGAGCGCCCAAAGCGCGCCAGCGCGCGACCCAGTGGCCCGTCGCGCGCCAGCGCGCGACCCAGTGGCTCGTCGCGCTGGTGGCGCCGAGAAGACCATTCGTCAAGGCGAAGTGGTACCGCACTACGGTTCAGATCGCAACCCGAATCGCGAGCAGGTGGGCCAGCAAGTTTCTCGAAAGCCGACCCGCGTGCGGCGACCTTCCTCGCGCGTGGTGTTGATTCCCGACTTCGATCCCTCCGCCCGCGCAGGGGTCGGCATTTTCGTCGCCATGGTGATGGCCTTGTTGGTCCTCGGGATGATCGTGCTTCTCTTGCTCAACACCGCTCTTGGCCAGGGCGCGTTTGAACTTCAGAATCTCCAACAACAGGGCCAGGCGCTCAGCGATCAAGAGCAAACGCTCTTGCAGACCGTGACCGAAAACCAATCGCCGCAGGTGTTGGCGCGCAGGGCCGCCATGCTGGGAATGATTCCGGTGACAAGTCCGGTGTTCCTGCGCCTACGCGACGGGAAAATCCTCGGCACCGCACTGCCGGCCGTACGTCCGAAACCGCCCGCATCTCCTCAGCCCGCTACCGCGAAGTCCGCCATAGCCACGAACCCACGTGCGACCACGGCGACAAAGACCCCGACCACGCCCCCTGCGACCTCGATACCAACAACATCGACAACAACCCGCCCATCGCCGCCACCGAATCCGCCCGCCATCGGACACGGGGTGAGGCGCCGGTGAGCATCGATTCTCCGCCACGCACATCGGCCCGACCCAGGCCGACGACTTCTGCGCAAGCCCGCACACGTTCGGGGTCGGGTACGCAAACGAAATCGAGAACCACTCAGCCACAGCAGGCGCATCGCAGCCGCCCAAACGCTCGACCGGTTCCTCGTCGCCCCCTTGCTAAACCAAAGCAAGTTCGCCGCCACCGACGAGGTGATCCGAGCCGGCGACTACGCGTTGCTCTGGTCCTGATGGCAATGATCATGAGCGTCTATGTCGCGAAGTTGGTGGACATCCAGGTCGTCAACGCGGCGCCAGTCGCGCAACGGGCTCAAGCTGACTTGCTTCACACCGTCGATCTGCCGGCGGTACGAGGCACCATCTACGACGCTCAAGGCGTTCCACTGGCGACCACAGTCGAAGCGCGCAATGTCACCGTTGATCAGACGCTCGTCAAAAACCCAGCAGCGAGTGCAGCGAAACTGGCCAAGCCATTGGGGATCCCTGCTAACGACCTTCGTGACCGACTCGTGGGGACGCGACGCTTCGTCTATTTGGCCAAGGCCGTGACACCGGCGCTCTGGCACCGGATTGAAGCGCTCGGCGTTCCGGGCGTCTTTAGTGAACGAACCACGGTGCGGGTCTATCCAGCGGGTGCGGTTGCCGCCAACGTCGTCGGTTTCGTCGGTGCGAATGGACGTGGACTCGGGGGACTGGAGTACGGCCTCGAAAGTGAACTCGCGGGCCAGGATGGTTCGCTGACCTACGAACGTGCTGCTGGTGGCCGCCAGATCCCCACCGGCACCCAAAGCGGCACTGACGCGGTGCCTGGAACCAGCGTGCGGCTCACCGTCGATCGTGACATTCAGTGGATGGCGCAACAATCGTTGGTCGACGCCGTACGCACCGCCGGCGCCGACAGCGGAACCGCGGTCGTGATGGATACCCGCACGGGCCGAATTCTTGCGCTGGCCGACGTTCCCACCTTCGACCCGAATCGTCCGGCCGAAACCGCGCAGGCCGACCGCGGCAATCGCGCGCTCAGCGATGCCTACGAACCCGGTTCGACCAGCAAAGTTATGACGATGGCCGCCGTGATCGAGTCGCACAAGGCCACTGCCGCAACGAAGATCACCGTCCCCCCCACGTTGACGCGTGGCGGGAAGGTGTTTCACGACCACAACCCGCACGGCACGTTGCGGCTGACGTTGGCCGGGGTGTTGGCGAAGTCCAGCAACATCGGCACCATCTTGGCCTCGGAGCGCATCGGGCCCAACGCGTTGTACAGCTACCTCACGAGGTTCGGAATCGCCGAACCAACCGGCTTGCAGTTCCCCGGTGAGAACCGCGGTCTGCTTCCCGATCCGGCGCAATGGTCGGGGACCTCATTCCCGACGATCGCCTTCGGTCAGGGCTTGTCGCTCAACGCCGTACAAGCAGCAAGCGTCTACGCGACGATCGCAAACGACGGTGTCCGCGTCTCGCCGTCGCTGGTCTCGGGCTACGTCAACGCGGACGGCAGTGTCGTCGCTCCGAGCCCGTCGCAATCGATTCGGGTTGTGTCAGCGGCCACGGCGCGCATGGTCCGAGAAATGTTGGAGTCAGCGGTGTCCAACGAAGGAACCGCCCCGATGGCTCGCATCC
>JBBRLC010000287.1:0-2909 GCA_038231595.1 Candidatus Nanopelagicales bacterium
CGATTTGCAGGAAGCGGCGCTGTCCTTGAGACCGCGACTCAAACTGGCGCTGGAAGCAGGCTCGGATGCCGGAGCTTTGGGGTCAATCGTGTCGGGAAGCGGCCCGACGTGCGCCTTCTTGGCACGCGATGACGAGCACGCGTTGGACATCGCGGTCGCACTGAGCGCCTCTGGGGCGTGCCGTACGGTCACCCGCGCCACCGGTCCGGTGCACGGCACGCGCATCGTCGACGCCGTCGGTCTGGCGGGGTAGAGGGAGTGGCTCCAGCGCCAGTTGTCATTGCAGAAAAAGTCAGCATCACTTTCGGTACCCGGCACGTCCTTGATGAACTGACAATCGGGGTTTCCGAAGGCGCGCGCCTCGGTGTGGTCGGACGTAATGGGGGCGGGAAATCCACCCTTCTAAGAGTGTTCAGCGGTGACCTCGCTCCCGATTCTGGCCGAGTGACTCGCGCCGGTGGATCAGGACATTTGAGTATCAGGTCCCTGACCCAGCAGGACATCTTCGAACCGGACCTCACCGCCCGGGACGTAGTCCTCGGCACTCGTGACGAGCACGAGTGGGCGGGAGACGCGCGAACGCGCGACGTACTCGCAGGCTTGCTCGGTGGGATCGATGCTCCAGTGTTCACCGACGGCTTCTCCGCGCTTGTTTCGTCGATGTCGGGAGGCGAGCGACGTCGTTGCGCACTCGCTGGAGTCTTAGTCGACAACCCGGACCTCTTGATCCTTGACGAACCGACGAACCATCTCGACATCGAGGCCGTGAATTGGCTCGCAACGCATCTCGCAGGACGCGCGGGAACTCTCATCGTCGTCACGCACGACCGGTGGTTCCTCGACGCGGTGTGCACTGAAACGTGGGAGGTCGTCAACGGCACAGTCCATCGGTACGCCGGTGGCTATGCGGCGTACGTCTTGGCCAAGGCCGAACGACAGCGCCTCGCGAGTGCCTCCGCGGACCGGCGGAACAATTTGCTACGCAAGGAGTTGGCGTGGCTGCGTCGAGGTCCACCCGCGCGTACGAGTAAACCGCGATTCCGAATTGATGCCGCAAACGCACTCATCGCTGATGAGCCACCCGCACGCGATCGACTTGAGTTGCAACGCTTTGCCACGTCCAGACTCGGTCGACAGGTGTACGACCTCGAGTCAGTGACACTCAATGCGGGCGGTCGTCGTGACGATGTGCCGGAAGGGCCGCGCGTACTAACTGATGCGACGTGGCGTGTCGGGCCCGGCGATCGCCTTGGATTGCTTGGTCCCAATGGCGCTGGGAAGACCACGTTGATGAGGCTGTTGTCTGCCGGTGTCGCGGCCAAAGACGAAACGGTCGCGCATGCGCTCGGTGTCACCGCGGGTTACGTCGGAGTTGGGAAGACGGTGACGCCAGCGTTGCTATCGCAGGGCCAAGACGATTTCGACCCGTCGATGACAGTCTTGGAATCCGTACGCGAAGTCCGTGAGATCACCGACATCGGCAAGGACCGCAGCCTCACGGCGTCACAGCTACTGGAGAGTTTTGGATTCAGTGGTGAGCGGTTGGTTGCGCGGGTGGGTGACTTGTCTGGTGGTGAGCGTCGTCGGTTGCGGCTTCTCACCCTGTTGATCGATTCGCCGAACGTGTTGATGCTTGATGAGCCGACGAACGATCTAGACATCGAAATGCTCACGGTCTTAGAAGACTTCCTCGACTCATGGCACGGAACTCTCATCGTCGTGTCGCACGACCGATTCTTCCTAGAGCGGGTTACCGACGACCTGTTCGCCCTTCTTGGGGATGCGCACTTGCGGCACCTTCCGGGTGGAGTCGATGAGTATCTACGACGACGTTCGGCTATCGCCGCCCGTGAGTTGACTGGGTCCGTGGCATTGGCAGCAGCGCAGCCCGCATCGGGAGCAGGCTCGTCCGACGTGCCGGCGGTGCTCACCGGTGGCGAGGCGTACGCCGCTCGCAAAGACCTCGCTCGGGTCGAGCGTCGCATCGAGAAGTTGCGCGCGGAGGAGGACGAGTTGCATCGACAGCTCGCCGAAGTCAGTACCGACTTCGAGCAGGTGGGCCTACTCGATGCGCAGTTGCGCGAGGTACGGGTCGCTCGCGAATTGGTGGAAGAAGAATGGCTAACGCTGGCCGAAGTCCTCGGCTAGTCGACGCAACGTGGGTCGTCTTATTGGGACTCGATCAAATTGTCGAACGGCGCGACGAGATCACGAAGTAGATCGCCAAGTTGATTCTGTTGCGTTGTTGTCAGCGCGGCGAGGATTGCTCGCTCGTGTCCAAGAAGGTCGGCAAGTGCGTCATCGACGCGCGTACGTCCGGTTGCGGTGAGGCGTACACGCACACCACGGCGATCATGCAGATCTTTCTGACGCTCGACAAGTCCGCGATCGGCGAGCCGGTCAATGCGATTGGTCATAGTGCCGCTGGTGACCAAGGTTTGAGTGAGGAGTTGTCCGGGGGACAGGGTGTATGGCTCGCCAGCGCGACGCAGCGCGGCGAGTACGTCGAACTCCCACGACTCCAACTCGTGCGCGTCAAAGGCAGCCCCGCGTGCTCGATCGAGGTGGCGGGCGAGCCGGGTCACACGTGAGAGCACCTCGAGGGGCGAGACGTCGAGGTCGGGACGTTCGCGCCGCCAGGCATCAATGAGTCGATCCACTTCGTCGTTCGCCCGCTCGTCGTTACCGCGCTGGTCGTTCGCACGTGCCGGGGAGTCGTGGCGCGACTGGGTCATGGATTCAGCGTACGTGACATCTCTCGACGTCGAGAGACCTCATTCGCCGAGTCTGGACTTAACTCCCAAAATGCGGGCGAAAAAGGTCCATAAGCCCAGACTCGGCGGAGGGGGGGTTAGTCGGAGGTGAGGGGGTGTGGCTTCTTCTCGAGTCCGACGATGCCGTTCCATGCC
>JBBRLC010000288.1:0-2908 GCA_038231595.1 Candidatus Nanopelagicales bacterium
GCGAAGGCACAGCGCTTCTACACAGAGGTGCTCGGTTTCGTGACGAAGAACGACGTGTACTCGGCGAGTGTCGCTGGCTGACACCTCCTTCGCCGTGGACGACGTGGGCACGGCGTTCGCTCGGCTTCAGAAGCTCGGCGTGCGGTTCACGCAGGAGCCCGTCGAGGTGGGTCCGGTGAGCACCGCGGTTCTCGACGACACCTGCGGCAGTCTGATCCAGCTGACAGAGCGCCACTAGGCAACGCCGGCGCCTCACCCACTTCTCCGGTTCTGGAGACGAACCTAGGATCCTGACCATGGCCACCAATCCGGACCGCACGTCGTACTTCCCCGCCATCGAAAAGAAGTACGAGCAGCCGATGTCCTACTGGTTTGACCAGATGCAGGAGATCGCCGACCGCAAATACCCGGAGCAGATCGCGTTCCTCAAGGAGAACCATGGGTTCAGCCAGGCCCACGCCAACGCGCTGGTCATGTACTGCCGCGGCTCGAAGACCTCGCGCCGGTTCGACACCCTTGATGGCTACCTCGAGCCGTTCGACGAGACCAAGGGCAAGACCGTCCGAGCGATTTTCAAGGCCATCACGTCGAAGTACCCGAAGATGGAACTGGTCATCGCTTGGAACCAGCCCATGCTGAGGCTGGACGGCTCGTACATCTTTGGCGTCACTGTCCTGACGAACCACATCTTGATGGCGCCGTGGAGCAAGGACGTGCTGGCGGAGTTCGCGCCTCGGTTGACCGACTACAAGGTGAACAAGAAGACGATCCAGGTCCCTGTCGACTGGAAGCCCGACGTCAAGCTCCTGCAGGACATGTCCGTCGCGCGCGTCGCGGAGGTCTCCGACTGAAGATCGGAGGGCCGACGGTTCGACCCTTCCCTGGCCACCACCTAACGACAGGTGAGTGAACCTGCATCACGTGCCTCACACCGAGTTCGATCCGACAAACCCCGCCGACGACGACATGGTCGCGCTGTGGGACCAACTGCGCGCGGACGCAATCTCCGCTTCTGACCGGGCCGAGATTGACGCGGTCTTCACTCGGTACGCCGCCTGCATCCTGCACTGTTTGGGTGCGCGGATGCCGTACAGGAACGAGTCGCATCAGTCCATACTGATCCGGTGCAAGGACTTGTGATCATCGATATCCAGCGCGACTATTTCCCTGGCGGGGCGAATCCTTTGGTTGGTCCGGATGCGGCCGCGCTGCAAGCACACCGCGTGCTCATGAGTTTTCGCGAGTCGGCGCATCCAGTGGTGCATCTGCAACACGTGTGGGACGCACCCGATGCCACCTTCATGCGACCTGGTACGGCGGGCATCGAGTTCCACCCCCTGATCGCGCCCACCGCTAGTGAGGTGGTCATTCAGAAGACATCACCCAACGGTTTCGTCGACACCACGCTCCAGAGCACGTTGGACGAACTTGGCGTCGATGACTTGGTCGTCGTCGGCATGATGACAAGCATGTGCGTCGACGCCACGGTGCGAGCCGCCGTCGACCTCGGACTCACTGTCACCGTTGCTCACGACGCATGTGCTGCGCCAGATCTTGAATTCGACGGGGAAACCATTCCCGGCGCGACAGTGCACAGAGCCTTCTTGGCCGCCCTAGCGGACGGATATGCCGAAGTAGTCAGCGCCGATCAACTCCTCGCTGCCTCGGTTTGATTCGCCTCGGGTGGACGGCGTGAGTTGCGTGGCCGAAACCCGCGAGCCGGGATAGCCCACCCGCATCTAGCATCGCAAACGTGATCTCTCGCGTGACAACAGAAAGCCCAGTTCGAGCCCGAACTAGCTGGCCAGTGCTCATTGCGGTGTCAATCACCGTTGTCGCCCGGGCCTCAGCCTTCATCGCGATCCGGTCAATCGGGACGACGTTCGATCCCGGACCGCTCACCTTGGGACGACTCGCGGTGGGCAGCATGGCACTCGGCGTCTTGCTTCTTGCCCGTCGAAAGTGGGTCGCACCGAACCGCCGTGAATGGTTCCTTATCGTCCTCTGCGGGCTCGCGTGGTTCGACATCTACAACATCGCCCTCAATGCCAGCGAGCAACGACTCGATGCCGGCACGGCCGCAATGTTGGTCGGCGTCGGGCCGATCCTCATCGCCGTACTCGCCGGAGCACTTCTGGGATAGGGCTTTCCACGTTGGCTTATTATCGGCGCACTCGTTGCTTTCTTCGGCGCGATCGTCATTGGCGCAGCCAGCGCGCGCAACAAATCAGCGGACTTATTCGGCGTCGTTCTTTGTCTAATCGCCGCCGTTGCGTACGCGATTGGGGTACTCGCGCAGAAGCCGACGCTTCGTCGTTACCGGCGCTCCAAGTCACCGCGATGGCCTGCACTATCGGCGCGGTGGCCTGCTTGCCGTTTGCTCAACGCCTCATCGAGGAGACGGGTACGGCAGCGCCTGGCGCGCGGGCCGCCCTGGTCTATCTGGGACTTGGGCCCACTGCCATTGCCTTCACGACCTGGGCGTACGCCTTGTCCCATATGAATGCCGGGCGACTCGGGGTGACGACTTACTTGGTCCCGCCCCTGACGATTGTGGGTGCGTGGATCGTGCTCGGCGAGGTACCGCCGGGGTGGGCGATGGTCGGAGGAGCGCTGTGCCTCGTGGGTGTGGGGCTGTCGAGGCGCAAAAGCTAGCCAAGATTGTAGGTTGACAACGCTAACTGACCCTCCCTAACATACCCGCGTCAGGTTGACTCGGATAAGTTAGGCGGAGGTCGTCATGGCCAGCACAATTCAGACTTCTGGAAGGACCGCACCGCGACCGGCAGGTGATTCTCCACCGCGCGCCTTGATGGATCGGCTCCGCGGTTTCATTGTCCGGCGCCGGCGGCGGGTCCTCGTGCTGTCCCTACTCACCGTCTTAGTCGCCGCGGCCGTGGGCACCGGA
>JBBRLC010000289.1:0-2861 GCA_038231595.1 Candidatus Nanopelagicales bacterium
GACGATGAGGCGGCGAAGTCTGCGGGCCTCGAGGGAATCGTCGCCCCTCCCACGCTGATCGCCGAGACCAACCAGTACATGACGATCACCCGTGACGACGACGGATTCATGGGGCACTCATGGCACTTGGATGTGCCTGACAGTCGCCTTGTGCGAGGCGGAAACACCTATGAGTTCAGCCAGTACGCCCGACCCGACGACGTCGTTACCGCCACTTGGACGATCGCGGACGTGATCGAACGGCGTACCTCGAAGGGCGTTCCGATGTTGGTGGTGACAAGCGAAGCCGTTTACCGCAACCAGCGCGGCGAAACCATTTGCACCAACACCGAATCATTGGTCTTCACATCGTTGTTGGTGCCGCCCACTGCTGCGACGGGGGGCGCGTCATGACGTCCAACGCAGACTTTCAAGTGGGCGACCGCGCGCCGGAACTGGTGCGTACGATTGATCTTCCCGACATGATCGCGTACGCCGGGGCCACCTGGGACTGGTACCGGTTGCACTACGACCAAGAATTTGTGACCTCGAAGCAACTGCCTGCCCCGGTCGTCGACGGCCAGGTGTTTGGTGCCTTGCTCGTCGAGCAGATTCAAGATTGGTTGGGGCCGCGTGCATTCGTCCGGCGGGTGGAGTTCCGATTCAAGAATCTTGTCTTCGCCGGTGAAACGATCTCGTGCGCAGCAACCGTGACCGACGTGAGGCGCACTGATGACGCCGTACTGCTGACGCTTGAATGCCAGATCGATGTAGTTGGCGACAAAGGCCGCGTCGCGGTGGGACCCGCATCGGCAGTTGCGGCGCTGCCAGCATGACCTCGGCGCGCGTGGCGATTGTCGGGGCGGCCGAGTGCGATCTCGGGGTGACCAACAAGAGCGTGCTCGAACTGCAAACCCAGGCCGTCACTCGCGCGCTATCCGACGCGGGACTTTCGCTCAGCGACGTCGACGGATTCGCGACCAATAACGTCTCCCGGTTTTCGACCACCACGATGGCGGACTACTTGGGACTTCGGCCCGCCTGGGTGGATTCGTCCTTCGTTGGTGGTTCGGCGTTTGAAAGCTACGTGGGACGAGCCGTCCAAGCGATCGAGTCAGGTCAGGCCAACGTTGTCGTCGTGTCCTACGCATCCAATCAGCGGTCGGCGAAGTCTCGCTCGCTGGGGGGAGTGTTCGAAGAACACCTCCCCGAGGCACAGTTTGAAACTCCGTATGGACCGCTGTACCCGTTGTCGTATTACGCGATGGCCGCGCAGGCCTACTTCGATCGGTTCAGCGTGACCCGCGAGCAGTTGGCCGAAGTGGCGATCGCAGCGCGCGAATGGGCTTTGCTCAATCCCAAAGCGTTCCAGTACGACAGTGGGCCGCTCAGTGTCGATGACGTCGTGTCGGCGCCGATGATTTCAACGCCGCTCACTGCGGCGGACTGCTGCCTGGTCACGGACGGCGGCGGCGCAATCGTGCTGACATCGGGGGACCGCGCCCGCGACAGTTCGACTACACCGGTACAAGTGCTTGGCTACGGAGAATCCACCGGACACGCATCGATGGCGTCCCGCGACGACATCCTCGACACAGGTGCGAAGCGGGCGGCCGACGCGGCCTATGCACGTGCCGGCTTGACGGCCGCGGACGTGGACGTGGTTCAGGTCTATGACTCCTTCACGATCACCGCGCTGCTGTCGCTCGAAGCCCTCGGCTTTTGCCAACCGGGTGAGGCAGGATCCCTTGCGGCAGAAGGGAAACTACGCCCGGGTGGATCGCTGCCATTCAATACGTCGGGAGGCGGATTGTCGTACTGCCACCCGGGGCAGTACGGCATCCTGCTGCTCATTGAAGCCGTACGACAATTGCGTGGCGAGTGTGGAGAACGACAGGTTGCAGACGCGAAAGTTGCGGTCGCGCACGGGACCGGCGGAATTCTTAGCCACCACTCGACGGTGTTGTTGGGAGTGAAACAATGAACGCGTCGTTGAAGCAGGTTGGAGCACCGGAGGGCTACCTGCCTCCCATCGATTCTCTGACTCAGCCGTGGTGGGACGCTACGCGCGAAAGTCGATTGCTTCTGCAGCAGTGCACGGCCTGCGGATCCGTCCAGCACTATCCGCGCCATCTGTGCCTCAGCTGCGGATCAGTGGAGCACCTGGGCTGGGTGGAATCATCGGGCCGAGGAATCATCGATACGTTCACCGTGGTCCATCGATCGCCACGCGCTGACTTGGATGTGCCGTACGTCGTGGCGCGCATTCGGTTGGCCGAAGGTGTCATCGTGTTGTCCAACGTGGTCGGCGTACGCCCCGATGACGTCGAATCTGGAGCGCTGGTCGAACTCGGCTGGCGCGAACTCACGGACGGCCGCGCATTGCCGGTCTTCGCCATCGAATCGGAGGATGTGGCATGACGCTGGCTGTAGTGAATGCGCAAGGAACCATCGAGGTACGTGACCTGGAGACGCTGCCCGGTGCCGAAGCCGCTGACGACCCGGTGGTACTCGAACTGCTGGCCGCCGACGTCATGCCGAAGGATCGGCAAACGGCCAAGGGGCATGTCCGTATCTCGCTTCCGCCGTTGTTTGTCGCAGGTTCCCAAGCCGTTGCTGTCGATGAACGCGGATTACGGCATTTCGTGCGGGCGTCGATCGATGCGGGTGGCGGTCTGCGCGACGGGGTTTACGCCCAGCGCTTCGTGGCCGAGTCGACTTGGTTGATTCCGATGCCTTTGGGCCTCGATCCGGTGGTGGCTGCCGCCGGTGGCGCGACGCTGACCGACGCGATTTATGCGCTCGATGATCTCGCGGCACTTCGCGCGGGAGAGGCCGTCCTCGTCCTTGGTGCCACGTCGGGCGTCGGTGCTGCCGCCCTC
>JBBRLC010000290.1:0-2860 GCA_038231595.1 Candidatus Nanopelagicales bacterium
CCGGCCTCATTCCAATTCGCATGAGGTACGAGCAGAAACAAGTGCTGCGCGTCAGGTGCGATATGTGCCTTCCATAAGTCTTTTAGGTCATGGTTGTTAGTCGTCGTGCCACCGCGTTCGACCTCGGCAAGAATCCCGTGTCCGCCCGAGAGTCGGTAGAAGAAGTCGGGTCTTGCACGGGTCACCAGTCCGTCTTCCGGGGTGATGACTACCTCCTCCTGAAATCCGATCTGGTCTTTGAGCAGTCGGGAAACGATGCGTTGAACAGATCCGCTGGATGCGTTATGAATGTGAACGGCGTCGATCTCAATTGATGTGCTCTCGAGATGCTTCGTCAACTCTAGGGCGATTTGGTCGACACGTCGGAGGTCGTCACGATCTTCGACGGTCAACACCGATCGCACGAATCGTCGGTAACTGACCCCCACGCCCGCAGCTTGTCAGCTGCGTGACGTACAAGCTAGTCCCGCTCCGATGAACGCCCTAGTGGGAGTGCGCTCGCTCCACGGAGGGGTTCACCCCGACGACGCTGCCAGCGGTGTGCACACGGGGACTAACACACGCTTAGATCCGCGCAGAACGACTCGAGTCCACTAGATTCCGGCGGTGGAGGCGTTGATGAGCTGTACGGCGTGCGGGGTCACCAACGACCCGGGTCGGAAGTTCTGCAAAGAGTGTGGTGCGCGATTGTCCTTGGCCTGCCCTTCGTGTGGCGCAGCCAACGCCGCTGACGACAAGTTCTGCGGAGAATGCGGCTCGCCGCTCACCACGACCGGGGTCAACTCGCCCTCTGCTCAAGTAGGTCAACGCGATGGCGACACCGAACGGCGCTTGGTGTCCGTACTGTTTGTCGACCTGGTCGGATTCACCAACTTCTCCGAAGGTCGCGATGCCGAAGACGTACGCGAGATGCTCACTCACTATTTCGATGCGGCATCCGATGCGGTAGCGCGCCACGGCGGGACGGTGGAGAAGTTCATCGGGGACGCCGTCATGGCCGTGTGGGGTACTCCGGTCGCGCACGAGGACGACGCCGAACGCGCCGTACGTTCTGCACTCGACATCGTCGACCGCGTTCATGCGCTCGGATCGAGTCTCGAACTCGATCTCGAAGCGCGCGCGGGTGTGCTCACCGGCGAGGCTGTCGCGGTGCTCGGCGCGGTCGACCAGGGCTTCGTCACCGGCGACCTCGTCAACACGGCATCTCGACTTCAGTCCGCAGCTGAACCCGGCACAGTCCTCATCGGCGAGAAGACATTCCGCTCGGTGTCGGCGTCAATCGCGTGCGTATCGGTTGACCCGTTGACGCTCAAAGGAAAGTCTGAACAACTCCCGGCGTGGCAGGCATTGCGCGTGATCAGCGAGCTCGGCGGCTCGAATCGCGGCAGTGCGCCCGAGCCTCCCTTTGGTGGGCGCGATGAGGAGTTGCGCATGGCCAAGGAGTTGTTGCACGCCACCGGTCGCGAGGGCCGTCCACGATTGCTGCACATAACTGGAGTTGCCGGCATCGGCAAGTCACGCCTGGTGTGGGAGTTGTCGAAATACATCGACGGCCTGACCGAATCATTTTTCTGGCATCAGGGACGTTGCCCGTCCTACGGCGATGGCGTGACGTTCTGGGCGCTAGCCGAGATGGTGCGAAGCCGTGCTCGGATCGCCGACACCGACGATGATGAGACAGCGAGCGCTGCGCTGACGGCATGCCTCGCGGAGTATGTGCCAGACACGGAAGAACGGCGTTGGATCGAACCGCGCCTCGGTCACCTCATCGGCCTCGACGGTGGCTCCGGTGATCGCGACGAACTGTTCGGCGCTTGGCGTCGCTTCTTCGAACGCGTCGCCGAGAAAGGCACGGCCGTACTCGTATTCGAGGACTTGCACTGGGCAGACCCAGGACTCATGGACTTCGTCGAGTCACTGTTGGAGTGGAGCCGGACGTCTCCGATCCTCGTGCTCTCACTCGCACGCCCGGATCTGGCCGACCGGCGACCCAATTGGGGTTCAGGCGTACGCAATTCGACCACCCTGCATCTAGATCGCCTCGCCGACAGCGACATTGAAGCGATGGTCACGGGCTATGTCGACGGCCTTCCCAAGGAAGGTCTCGACCGACTAGTGAGTCGCGCAGAAGGTGTGCCAATGTACGCCGTCGAGACGGTGCGCATGTTGGCCGACAGAGGCGCACTCGAACAAACGGGTGAGTCCTACATCGTTGTCGGTGAACTCGGTGACGAACTCGACATCCCCGAAACTTTGCACGCACTCGTCGCGGCGCGTCTGGATGGACTTCCTGAGGCTGAGCGATCGCTAGTTCAGGATGCCTCGGTCGCGGGCCACAGTTTCACTCTCGCCGCGGTATGCGCGGTCAGTGGACATGGCGAGAGCCAGGTCGAACCCCTACTGCGGATCCTTGTTCGCAAAGAGGTACTTGACCAAGATGTCGACCCGCGCTCGGCTGAACGAGGTCAGTATCGATTCGTTCAGTCGGTGATCCAAGAGGTTGCCTACTCAACCCTGGCGAAGTCGGCGCGACGTACCAAACACCTTGCCTGCGCACACTGGATTGAAGGCCTCAACGAGGACGAGCTCTCCGGCGTCGTCGCACATCACTATCTCGCTGCCTACCGTTCCGAACCCGGGGCGACCGATGCCGAGGACATCGCCGACCGCGCTCGCATCTGGCTCGTACGGGCCTCGGATCGCGCGTCGTCACTCGGTTCCCCAGAACAGGCATACACGTACGCCGTTCAAGCTCTCACGCTTGCAAAGACGCCAGCGGATCGGGCCGAGCTAAACGATCGCGCGACTCGCAGCGCGTCTCGGGCCGGAGATGTCGACGCTGCGTGGAGACATCTGGAAG
>JBBRLC010000291.1:0-2854 GCA_038231595.1 Candidatus Nanopelagicales bacterium
GACGGGGTTCGAACAGTCGGACTCATCGACCGCACGAGCGGCGAGGAAGCAGAAAAGCGCCTCGCAGTCGCTCTGCTCGCCGCCGGATTTGTCGGTGTCGTCTTTGCGGCCATCGCGAGTTGGGTCATCGGGCTACGAGCGGTGCGTCCGTTGGGCACGGCCCTGGGCCTACAGCGGCAATTTGTCGCAGACGCGAGTCACGAACTTAGGACGCCATTGACTGTCATCCACACTCGGGCTCAATTGCTCCGCCGTCATCTGGGTGCCAACGCGAACGAGCAACAGAAACAGGAACTCGATCAGTTGGTTCGCGATTCTCGTGCCATGGGGGATGTGATCAGTGACCTGCTGCTGTCGGCGGAACTTCATAGCGGAGCAGCCAGTGGCGTCGATGTCGATCTCGGCGGACTGGCTCACGAAGTCGTCTCGAGTCTGATTCCGTATGCCGACGCACAAGAAGTCACGCTCGTCGCGGACGTTTCCGACGATTCCGACGATCCCCCCTTGATCGTGAAGGGGGTGGAAGTCGCGCTGCGACGAGCCAGTACGGCGCTCATCGACAACGCCGTGGGACACACCCCTGCGCAGGGACACGTCGTGGTCCAGGTTCGTCGGGTCGGTGATCTGGTGTGGATGGCTGTACGCGATGACGGCGAGGGTCTTGATCCCGCCGACGGCGATCGACTCACCAAGAGGTTCGCACGCGGAGATCACGCGCCGGGGCGCGGGAGGCGCTTTGGCTTAGGTCTTGCTCTGGTCGCTGAAGTGGTCCGCGCGCACGACGGCGAGCTTGACATCTCCGGTACGCCTGGCGAAGGCGCCACATTCACGATGAAGTTGCCGGCGTCGGCGTCGTAACTCTGCACTTGACCAATTCTCTCAGAGTTCTCTCACAACCTGTTGGCTATTCTCACCGGACACAAGAAGGGTTGGCTGTGACCACGTCACGACATTGGAGCCGCCGCGACGTGCTGGCACTCGGAGCACTCGCGTCCGCTGCCACCGTTGCCGGATGCGCCCCCGGTCAATCCGAGTCGTCGGTGAAGTCCCCGACGCCGGATGACTCGCCAAAATCGAAGTCAAGACCGACGGCGTCAACTCCTCAGTCACCAACCGAGGGAGCAACTCCCACCCAATCCGAGGCCGCCGAACCGACGGGTCCAGCGACTGAAGTTGCTCATGGCCCGTCCTCTACATCGACGGTGGCCCTGACCTTTCACGGCGCCGGCGATCCGACAATCGCGCTTGCCGTTCTTCGTGAAATCGAACGCGCGCACGGTCTGGCCACGGTGTTCGCCGTCGGCTCATGGCTAAAGGGCAACCCATCCATAGGTAAGCGAATACTCGACGGGGGCCACGTGCTCGGCAACCACACCATGAACCACAAACCCATGCGGCGTCTGACGGCGGCGGCCGCCTTCGATGAAATCGCACGCGGCGCAGCGGTTGTTCGCCAACTCAGCGGTTCAACAGGCTGGTTCCGTCCGTCCGGCACCCCACATGCCACCCCGACAATCTTGGCAGCGGCCGGAAAGGTCGGCTATCGCACCAGCGTTGCCTACGATGTGGATCCGGCCGACTACACCGACCCCGGCCAACGCGCGGTGACGTCGAGAGTGCTGGCTGGCATACGGCCGGGGTCAATCGTGTCGCTGCATCTCGGGCACGCGGGAACGTTGGCCGCGATGCCGGCCATCCTGGAAGGGCTCGCAACTCGCAACCTCGCGGCTGTCACGGTAGCAACGCTGCTGGCTGGAGTTCGCGCGTGAGGTTCTACCTAAGACGTGTCCGCGCCGGGCTTCCGGTTTGCGCAGTTTTGATCGCAAGCGCTGTGACCGTGGCCTCTTGCTCGTCCAACGCACCGGATGCGAGCAGCGATCCCTCCTCCTCCTCGAGGCCCTCTATGTCGGACAAGGGCGGGATGGCAGATGTGTCTCCCACTCCTCAGTCGGGTGCGAACGCGGGAGTTGGTCCGCTGAGCGGCGACCTGTTGCCCGGAATGCCGGCGCTTCAAAATCCACAGAACGTTTATGCAGCCGACGGTCCTAACCAATTCTCACCTGTGGTCAAGGGCATGCCGTACCGCATCTACGTCCCGACCACCTCGAGCAACACGGTCACCGTGATCAATCCGGTGACCTACCGCGTGTTGACGAACTATCAGGTCGGCAACGAACCGCAGCACGTCGTTCCATCGTGGGATCTCAAGACACTCTGGGTCAACAACGACCTCGGCAATTCGTTGACCCCGATCAACCCGCGCACGACTAAGCCGGGGCGGCCGGTGAAGGTCAACGACCCGTACAACCTTTATTTCACTCCCGATGGCAAGCGAGCTGTGGTGATGGCGAGCAAAGCCCAATCACTGGACTTTCGCGATCCGCACACCATGGCATTGCGCAAGTCGGTGCACGTCCCGTGTCTTGGCGTAAACCACGCCGACTGGACCGCGAACGGTCGATACTTCCTCGTGTCCTGCGAATTCTCCGGCGACGTGCTGTGGGTCGACACCGCCAAAGAACGCGTGGTCAGCAAGCTTCATCTGGGTTCGACGTCGATGCCCCAGGATGTGAAACTCAGTCCGGATGGAACGCGCTTTTTCGTCGCGGACATGATGAACAACGGCGTCTGGATTGTTCGCGTCACAGCCAACGGACCCAAGATTGTGAAGCTGCTGCCCACCGGCCGCGGAGCCCATGGGCTCTATGTCAGCCGAGACAGTCAACGGCTGTTCATCGGCAACCGCGGTGAGGGAAGCATTTCGGTGTTGCGGTTCACCGACGACACTTTGATTGCCAAATGGCGCCTGCCTGGTGGCGGGAGCCCTGACATGGGTGGCGTCTCGCCCGACGGC
>JBBRLC010000292.1:0-2848 GCA_038231595.1 Candidatus Nanopelagicales bacterium
ATCCGGAGCGAAGATGATCAGCGCGATCAGTGAAGCAACAGTGCCGAAATTCTGTGTCGTCGTCCGCAAGGCATACGGGGCAGGGCTCTACGCGATGGCGGGGCCTGCATTCGAACCGGAGGCCACGATCGCGCTCCCGACGGCCAAGATCGCGGTCATGGGCGCTGAAGCTGCGGTCAATGCGGTCTTTGCTAACAAGATCGCGGCGATCGACGACGCCGACGAGCGCGCGGGCTACATCGAGGCTCGGCGCGCCGAGTACGAACTAGACATCGACATCATGCGTCTCGCGGACGAACTGGTGATCGACGCGATTGTGCTTCCCGAGGAGTTGCGCGACGTATTGATTGCCCGACTCGGCGCCGCCCAGGGCAAGGAACGAAGCTTTTCGCGCCGTCGACATGGGGTCACGCCGGTTTGACCGCGACGGTGGCCCTATCCTCCGAGAATGGCTCGAGTCCTCGTCGCCGAGGATGATCCAGCGCTCGGCGATACGCTCACCCGCATGCTCACCCGCGAGGGCCATGAGGTTGATCTCGTCACCGACGGCGCGAGTGCGTTGCGCGCGGCCAGACTCTCCGAGGTTGACCTGCTCGTCCTTGACCTCGGACTCCCGCGGATGGGTGGCCTCGACGTCTGTCGGGCGTTGCGTGACATCGGCAGTGATCTGCCGATCCTGATACTCACCGCCCGCGCGGCCGAAGTGGACATCGTGGTCGCCCTCGACGCGGGAGCAGATGACTACGTCACTAAGCCCTTTCGTAGCTCTGAACTACTTGCCCGCGTCCGTGCGTTGCTGCGACGCCGTACGCCGCCGGATCAAGCTGACCCAGTGGGGGTCGTGAGTGCCGGATCGATTGCGGTTGACGTCGGTGCTCGCAAAGTGGACGTCGATGGGGTGGATGTTTACCTGACTCCGAAGGAGTTCGACCTACTCGAGTTGCTGGTGCGCAATAGCGGGCGGGTGATAACTCGCCAATCGATCATGCGCGACGTCTGGCACACCGAGTGGGTTGGTCAATCCAAGACTCTCGACATGCACGTGTCGACGCTGCGCCGCAAGCTCGGAGTGGGTGGACGCCATATCTCCACCGTCCGCGGGGTTGGCTTCCGCGTGGACGAAAGCGCTTAGGGACCGGAGCGTCGATGGCCCGACAGACCTCCATGCGCCGTCGGTTCTTGGTGACGTCAATCTTGCTCTCAGCGCTCGTCGCGGTCAGTCTCAGCACGGTCCTGGTTGTCAACGCGTCCATCGACATATTGGCGATTCAACAGCGCACCGTGGACACGGCCGCCAATGCGCTCTCGGTGATTTTGGTGGAGCAACTCGATCGTGGCGGCGCGGCGAAGCCGTCGATCCCCGAATCGGCGATCACCACAGTCGACGCCCATGCATCGGTGGTGCTTCCCGACGGATCGGTACGTGAATACGGGCGCGCTCAGGATGGGCCGGTTTTCACATCTCAGTTGGTCACATCAGTCAGTGGCGGCCAGATCACTGTCAATGTCGAGAAGAGCAAGTCATCATCGCTGCGTGGCATTGTCGCGTTGACGGCATTCACCATTCTGCTGTCCTTTATTGCCGTGGGGGCTGCTGCGTGGATGGCGTCGCGGCTGGTCGGACGACTCGTCGCGCCCCTGGACGAACTTGCCCGCACCGCCGAGACTCTGGGCTCCGGTGATGCGCGGCCAAGTGGACGCCGATATGGAATCCCGGAACTCGATCGAGTGGCTGAGGTCCTCGATATTGGCGTCGCCCGGACGAACGCGCTGCTCGAGGAGGAACGTCAATTCGCAGCCGATGTTTCTCATCAACTGCGCACCCCGCTCACCGCGCTGCTGTTACGTCTGGAAGAAATTCAAGAACTCACCCAGACTTCGGAGGTCCGCGCTGAAGCCTCGGCCGCGGTCGAGCAAATTGAGCGACTTGTCGCCGTCGTTGAGGACCTCACTGCCCTTCACTCGGATGCGCGGCCCGGGCCTACCGGTCCCTTGACCATTGATGATTTGGTTGGCTCGCAACTCAGCGAATGGGAGCCAGCCTTCGCAGCGGCCAATCGGCAGTTGGCATCCAGTGGTACGGCCGGGCTCGTTGCTCACGCGACGCGAGGGGCGCAAACCCAAGTCCTCGCCACCTTGCTCGAGAACGCGTTGGCACACGGGGAAGGCACCGTCACGGTCTCCGCGCGAGCCGCTACAGATGGCTGGTTGATCATCGACGTCACGGACCAGGGAAACGGTGTGCCCGAAGAGATGGGTGATCGCATTTTTCAGCGCGGGATCAGCGGCACCCCCGGTCGCAGCGGACTAGGGCTCGCGCTGGCACGAACGCTGGTGTCAGCCGATGGCGGTCGCCTTGAGTTGCGATCGTTTAAGCCAACAACGTTCTCAATTTTCTTGCCGTCCGAGTCGTTGACCGACGCTGTCGATTGACGAGGACTAGCCACGACTAACGACGACTAGATCGGCGTTACTGCGTCGCGGTGGCGTGCCTCAACTTCGTCAACCGCGGTAGGTCCTTGTGGGTCGTGGGGAAAGACCCACTTGCGATAGGACCAGAAACGAAACAAGGTACCCAGTCCCAGACCAATGATGTTCGCGCTGATGTTGTCGGCGAGCCCGCTGGTGAAATGCAAGACGTAGTGGGTGAGCCACAGGCAGCCCAGGGCAATGCCGAGGGCGATTCCGTTGAGGACAAAGAACAACACGTATTCACGCGCGAATCCGGTCCGACCGCGGTGGCGGAACGTCCAATGCCTATTGCCGAAATACGCGAATGTGGTGGCCACGGAAACCGAGATACATTTCGCCGTCAACACTTTCCCGTTCAGCGGACCGCTTCCACCGG
>JBBRLC010000293.1:0-2848 GCA_038231595.1 Candidatus Nanopelagicales bacterium
CCCTGCGGTAGCCCCGGTGAGGATGGTGAATCCACTCAGAGCTCCGTTCGCATCGTTTACGTCGTTGTACGTGGTCCGCAGCAAGATCAAGGCGTCCACGAGCAATGCACCGAACACGAATCGATGCACGACGACGACGGCGATGGCACGGTGCGCGCGCTTGCGCGCGACGAGATGCTTGAGCCCGTTCACCAGCCCACGAACCACGTCGCCGGACGTTTGAGTTTCGGTTGTCGTCGGGGGACCGAGTTGCTTGCGCCCGAGCGCGAGAGCCAGTAACCCGCCAGTGACGATGATCAGGATCGCAATGATGAGCGCCGCCACGGCGCCACGATCTCCACCGCCGTACCCCTTTCGAACCGCCACGCCAATGAGACCGCCTAGGGCGGCAGCCAGCGTGCCTAAGGTCGGTACGAGCGAGTTCGCGCTGACCAAGTAGTCGCGTTCGACAACGTGCGGCAGCGATGCCGACAACGAGGCGAGCACGAAACGATTGATCCCAAGGGCGATCAGTACGGTGATGGCGAGCCAACCGTCATCGTGGCCGTGGGCCACCAGAGTTGCGACCGGAATCAGCATGGCGGCGCGAGTCAGATTCGCCACGACGAGGATCTGGCGTCGACTCCATCGGTCGATGAACACCCCGATGAACGGGCCGACCAAGGAATACGGCAACAATAAAATTGCGAACGCCGCCGCAATTTTGGTGGCACTGGTTTCGCGCTCCGGAGAAAACAGTACGAAGGTCGCTAGCGCGGCCTGGACCATCCCGTCGCCGAACTGGCCAAGAAGGCGTACACCGAAAAGCAGTCGGAAGCCGCGAAGCCGAAGCAGATGCCGAAGGCCGTAGCCTTGAACCTGCTGGCGTGAACTCACATTGCGGACGCTACCTGCCCCTTGGCGCACCTGCCCCGCGACGCATGCTCATCGCGCCGAATCGCTCTGCATCACCGGTGAACGCGCGTAGTTGCGCTCGCTTGGTTCACCGGTGGTGCTGTGGATTAGCGTTCGATTTCACCGGCAATGAAGGCTTCGACCTTGTCGCGGCAGACGTCATCGGCGTACTGCTCTGGCGGTGACTTCATGAAGTAGGACGCGGCGGACAGGATCGGCCCACCGATGCCTCGGTCCATGGCGATCTTGGCCGCGCGGATCGCATCGATGATGATGCCGGCAGAGTTCGGGGAGTCCCATACCTCGAGCTTGTACTCAAGCGACAGCGGGACGTCTCCGAAGTTGCGACCCTCAAGACGCACGAACGCCCATTTGCGGTCGTCGAGCCACGCGACATAGTCCGACGGTCCGATGTGCACGTTGCGCGCACCAATGTCGTTCTTCAACTGCGACGTGACCGACTGCGTCTTGGAGATCTTCTTGGATTCCAACCGCTCGCGCTCAAGCATGTTCATAAAGTCCATGTTGCCGCCGACGTTGAGCTGGTAGGTCCGGTCAACGGTGACTCCGCGGTCTTCGAACAGTTTCGCGAGCACTCGATGGGTGATCGTCGCGCCGACCTGGCTCTTGATGTCGTCGCCGATGATCGGTACGCCAGCCTCGGTGAACTTGTCGGCCCACTCTTTGGTACCGGCGATGAAGACCGGCAAGGCATTGACGAAGGCAACTTTTGCGTCGATCGCGCACTGTGCGTAGTACTTTGCGGCCGCTTCGGATCCCACCGGGAGGTAGCACACAAGTACGTCGGCACCTGATTCCTTCAGTGCCGCAACGATATCAACGGGCTCTTCGTCGGACTCCGTAATCATCTCGCGGTAGTACTTGCCGAGACCGTCGTAGGTGTGGCCGCGTTGAACCATGACACCCGTAGGTGGCACGTCACAGATCTTGATCGTGTTGTTCTCGCTTGCTCCGATCGCGTGTGCGAGGTCTTCGCCGACCTTCTTGGCGTCGACGTCGAACGCCGCGACAAACTCGACATCCCCCACGTGGTAAGGCCCGAACTTCACGTGCATCAAGCCGGGCACGTTGGCGTCCGCGTCGGCGTTCCGGTAGTACTCAACGCCCTGGACCAACGACGCCGCACAGTTTCCGACGCCAACAATGGCTACGCGTACCGAACCCATGGGGTTTCCTTCCTACTCGCCTTGAGATGCTGGGCGCAGGGGCCCGGTCTCAGACGTCTTTGCCGACTGCGGCGGGAGGGATTCCCGAGCAGAGTTAGTGGTCGTATTGCGGTCTTCGTGTTCGCTTTCGATGAGTTCACTGAGCCAGCGGACTTCACGCTCGACCCCGTCGAGTCCGTGTTGCTGAAGTTCAAGCGTGTACGTGTCGAGCCGCTCGCGAGTCGTCCGAAGACTGCCGCGCAGATTCGATACGCGTTCTTCGAGTCGGCTGCGTCGGCCTTCCAAGATGCGAAGTCGTACGTCGGCGTCAGTGCGGCCAAAGAACGCAAAGTGCACACCGAAACGCTCGTCTTCCCACGACTCAGGCCCGGTCTCGTCAAGTAGTTCTTGCAGCCGTTCCTTGCCCTCGGCGGTCAAGCGGTAAACGATTCGACCGCGGCGACTTGCCAAAACCGGAGCCCCGGCATCGGCGGGGCCGTCTTCGACCAACCAGCCGCGAGCCAGCATGCCTTTGAGGCACGGGTAGAGCGAGCCGTAGGAGATCGCATGCAGGGAGCCCAGGATCGAATTGAGGCGCTTACGCAATTCGTACCCGTGCATTGGAGACTCTGACAACAGCCCGAGCACGGCGAACTCAAGTACGCCGCTTCGCTTGGCCATCGGAATCCTTCGGGACGGGTTTGCGGGTCGGGTCGTCACTCAGATGGATGTATCGAACCGATACATCCGGACGATAGAGCGAAAGCGAACAAAGCGCAAACTCCCGC
>JBBRLC010000294.1:0-2840 GCA_038231595.1 Candidatus Nanopelagicales bacterium
CTCGCGTTCTGATGCTCAGGTGAGACCTGAACTACCTGTCGCCACGGGAAGGATGCTCAAGTGACAAGCGCTGCAACTGAGTCGATCGTGGAGTTTCGACTCCCCGACGCAGGTGAAGGACTCACCGAAGCAGAGATCCTGAAATGGCACGTGGCGCCAGGCGATGTTGTCGAAGTGAATCAAACGATCGTCGAGATTGAGACAGCCAAAGCCGCCGTCGAATTACCGTGTCCGTACGCCGGAACCATTCGGGAGTTGCTGGTGCCCGAGGGCGTCGTCGTTCCCGTCGGAACCCCGATCATCACCATCGCGACCGCAGCGCCTCCCGCCGCATTCGCCACCCCCGCCCCTACCGCGGCCGATGCCCGCGATGAAGGTGCCCTTGAGGGCGCCAGCGGTCCTGAATCTTCCCCAGCACCAGCGCAAACGACCGTTGAACCCGCTCGTGAAGCGGTACTGGTGGGGTACGGCGTACGCCAAACTGGCGAGCCAAAGCGTCGAGCGCGAACATCGTCGGCGTCTCCTCATGGAACCGTGACCCCCGAGACAGGCCCGCCCGGTGAGACCGTGAAGCCGGTACGCCATGGAGGCTTGGAACTCGGTCGGATTGCCGAGGAACGGTTGGGTTCGGTTGATGCCGAAGTCCTCGCGAAGCCTCCCGTACGCCGCCTCGCCAAGGACCTGGGAATCGACCTGCGCGCTGTTGACGCGACCGGGCCTGCGGGCGTGATCACGAGGACCGACGTCGAACGAGCTGCGCGCCTGGCAAGCGATCCGGTGGGGAAAGTTCCGGACACCCATGGCCCTCAAGGGCACCTTCATGGTGGAGAGGTGGGCGAAAGGGACATCGGGGCAGAGGTCCGTACTCCCTTGCGCGGTGTTACTCGGGTGATGGCTGAGGCGATGGTTCGTTCTGCTTTCAGCGCGCCGCATGTCACTGAGTGGGTGGATGTCGACGTGACCCGTGCGGTGAAGTTGACAAGACGTCTGCGCGAAAGCGATGAGTTTGCCGCCCTGCGGATCTCACCGATGCTCCTTATCGCTGTTGGTCTGATCCGCGCCGTACGCCGCAATCCCGCGATCAACGCGTCCCTCGACACCGCAGCGCAGGAGATCGTGACCAAACGCGACATCAATCTCGGCATCGCGGCAGCGACTCCGCGTGGACTGGTCGTGCCCAACGTGAAACGGGCGCAGGATCTCTCCACTCTCGAATTGGCGAGCGCTCTGCGCGCCCTGACGGATCAGGCTCGGGCCGGCAAGACGTCGCCAGCAGACATGCTGGGCGGCACGATCACCATCACCAACGTCGGAGTTTTTGGCATTGACGGCGGTACGCCGATCATCAACCTCGGTGAGTCCGCGATCCTTGCGGTCGGGCGAATCATCAAGCGCCCGTGGGTACACAAGGGCAAGGTCAAACCCCGCGACGTGATGGAACTAGCACTGTCCTTTGATCACCGAATCATCGACGGTGCCCTCGGTTCGCGGGTGCTGGCTGATGTGGCCAACTTCCTCAACGATCCAGAGTTGAGCCTCACTACCGAGTGATGTTGAAGACAAGCGAGCGACTACGGCGTGATCCCGATTTCGATAAGAAAACTTTCGCACATCGCGTGATCTCCGCTGGAACTCACGCGGTCGCGTACGGCGTCGCTCTTTAGATCTAGTCGTCCGCAGGCGATTCTCGAAAATACGTCCCAATCGCACCTGATTCCAAATGTTGGCTCGAGCGTCGTTGAGGTGTCGTCGACGAAATCGCCGCGCTTGTCGGGGTCGACGAGCACCAGTCGAGTGAATTCGACGCTATCGGTAACGGAGGGCGTGACATCAATTCGCGCCAGGGTTCCGGGTGGGGTGGACATGGCTTTGGCGACGACGATTGGCAAAGCGCTGATGATCCGTCCTGCTGAAATCCACGCGCCTGCCCCACCGAGATCGCCCGGTCTATTCAAGGCCGTACGTGCATCTTGCCCATGTGCCCATATGTCAAAAGTGCGCAGCGAGATCATGTAGTGATTCGGGACAGGTCGTCCCATCACGCCGGGGACCTCGGCGTCGCGTTCTTGCGGGCCCGATCGCAGGTGCTCAAGCCGTTTCGCGACTCCCTCATTGGCGTCCACCAACACGTTGGCTTGGGAGCTAGTACGCCGAAAGTCCACGTCGAGTTCGGTGAATTGACCGACAAATCCCTGCGCGTGGGGAAGGTTCGCCCAGTCAGGGGCGTGATCGGGCGGAGGTTCTCCCATCATTCGGCGCTCGATCCCAATCAGATGCGCGATGAGATCTCCGACGGACCAGCCGGGGCATGGAGTCGCAGCCGCCCATTGCGACACATCGCAATCACGACCAAGCGCAATGAGATCTCGTGCAACGCCTTCCCAAATCGAGATGAGGTCGGCGATCCCGGCGTCGCTGTAGCGCAGAGGCTGACTGGATGAGGTCATGGGCGACAGCGTACGTCTGACAGAGTCGCGAAAAGGCGCCCCCGGACCGGCCAACACCGCCTACACCGTGCCCGAACTGACTTATATGACGAGTCGATTCACCAACGTTTGCCCAGTTGCGCGGGGCAGGCCCCGCTCGGCATTGATGTTGGTACGACTCAGGGCGGCGATGTCGACGTGAGGAGGGGTGAGCGTCTCCGATTCATACTGGGGCCGGCCAGCGGCAACCCGAGCCGCGATTACACCGGATGGTTGGTTGCGTACCGCGATGTGTGGCCGTCGTGGAAACTTGATTTGCGGCGTACACACGTCCGCGAGAGTACGTCGTGCTCTCCGAGATTCCTCGCAATTCGCTGGGCAAGATTCTTCGCGATGAGGTATCTGATCGTATTC
>JBBRLC010000295.1:0-2823 GCA_038231595.1 Candidatus Nanopelagicales bacterium
CATCGACGAACCGCTACAGGCACTCGCGCGCAGCAATTGGGCCGTGCGAAATGCGATCCCACTCGGCGCCCCCGGAGCGACACGATTCCTCGACGGCATCAGCGCGGTCGTCGATCAAGGGCGAGGTTCGTCGACATTGGCCGCGGCCATGGCTAATGTCGGCGTGGACTGGGTGGTGTTGCGAAACGACATCGATCCGCTCTCGGCTTCAACATCGGCATCTGTGGTCCGCGCAACGCTCATCGCATCGCCAGGGATCAGCCGGGTTGCCGGCTTTGGGCAGGAACTCGGCGGATCCGATCCGGTGGCAAACCCCAATCTCGCCACCGCTGAGGCAAACTCAGTCTCAAAACCGATGACACGATCCGCGATTGAAGTATTCGCCGTGGATCACAGCACCTCATCGGCTGGCGAACCACGCCTGTGGTCGACCGACCAGATAATGAATGCCTCCGCCGGGCCCGAGGCACTTGCTATCGGGCGGCTCGGTGCGGATCGACCGTGGAACCTCAGTTCCGTGACGCCGGTTGCGGATAAGAAGAGTGTCTCTACCGACACGCTAAGACGGCGAATCATCAACTTCGGCGCACCGGTGGGACGCAACTACTCCCCAACCCAACCTGGCGACGTCGACGTGCAACGAGGCCGACCTCGTGGCGACATACCTCCTGAACCGCGACCACCAGATCAGACAACTGTGACGTATGAAGGCATCGACTCAGTCAATTCGTCAACGGCGGCCTCCAATCCTTTTGCCCTAGGTTTCGTTGGGCCACAAGCTCGACCGTTCTCAGCAATCGATGGCGACGCACATACGTCTTGGCGCTCGGCCACCGGTGATACCCGGCCGTGGTGGCGTGTGGGTTTCCCAGATCGCGCCCTGACGCAAGTCACCTTGAGATTGCCCGTCAGCACCGACTTGAGTGGGTTGAGCCCTGTGCGTTCAGTGACGGTGACCACCGACTCAGGGTCGACGACCCGTGAATTGACGCGCAGCACTGCGGCCCAGGTCGTCCGCATCGAAGTCCCACCCGGCGTTGACCCCACAACGCGGTCGTTGACCGTTTCCTTGACACCGGTTGATCCAACGCGGGCGACCGGGCTGACGGAAGTGGAGATCCCGGGGCTGCGCGCCGGTGAGGTGTTCCAGGTCGCAGGAAGTGGCGCGACTGACGTCAGCGTCGGTCGCGCACCGGGCCGCCGGAGGGCGTGCATCAAAGACGACCCTGCCTATTGGACCTGTAGCCCGGGTTTGGCTTTCCCGGGCGAGGAAATAGTGGCTCTCGATCGTGAATTCACCCTCACTGCACCCGCGGGGATGACCTCGATCACGGCCTCGGCCCGTCCGGGCGATGCACTCGACCGCGCACTCGACGCAAGTCTTGGCTTCACGTCGTCATCGTCCACTCGACTCGTTGACGACCCAGCGGCACGACCAGGCGCGGCATTCGACAACGATCGAAGCACGGGATGGATTTCGGCCGCCCACGATCCGTCGCCTCGATTGCGAGTCAACTACGCCGCACCACTGGCTGCCTCAGCCATCACGGTGCGCGCACCGCGTACGACTTTGGCTCGAATCGCAAGCGTGGTGGTGACAACGGAAAGTGGCCGACGCAATGTCGAGTTGCTTCCCCATCCAGGGTCTGGCTATTCCACTTTGACCTTTCCCGAGTTGAGTGGGAGGAACTGGACCTACTCGTTCACACTTCGCAGCGTCGATCCCACGACCGATGTGTTCCCCGTGCGCATCGACGAACTCGAATCAGGTCGTCTTGGCAGTCCGTTCGGCGGCCTGAAGCAAGATCACAGCGGCATCGTGACGGGGTGCGCGGATGGCCCTGAGGTGAATGTGGATGGGACAGTTCGCCACCTTCGAATCACGGCCGCGGGGTCGGAGGTCTTGAGTGGCGTTGAGGTGGCGGCGACCCTCTGCGAACCCATCAGCATGAGCCCCGGATCACATCGCATTCGCTCCAGTGACACGCCGCTGTGGCAGGTGGAGTCGTGGACGCTGAGGCACGCGAGTTCGGGAGCGACTCAGTCGACCACGTCGACCTTCACGAGTGGCCTTGATGGGCCTATGACATTTCAACCTGTCACTACCGTGACCAACGAAGCTGAACACCGCTCGTACAACATCGGTGCCGGTGGGCCGCGTCTCCTGGTCATGACCGAGGGCGCCAATGCCGGCTGGGCAGCCCGCATTGACGGCCGTCCACTAACTCCGGTGACCATCAACGGATGGCAGCAAGGCTGGGAGATCCCGGCGGCGTTGAGTCCCCAAACTGTGAATGTCGAGTTCACCGCTGGGGGATGGCACCGACTTGGTCTTGGAATTGGTCTGCTCGCGCTTATCGTTCTGGTGGGGCTCCTGATCTGGCCCGAGCGAGACGGATCAGGCCGGGAACAGGTTGCGCCAGCGCTCATCCGTGCCCCCGCTCGAACTGTGCTTGCGATGCTTCTGGCGGTTGCGCTCGCGGGCCTGCTGGCCGGCATCGGGGGTGCACTCATCGGTGTCGCCACCGTGTTGGTCTGTCAGGTGCTGCCAGCCGGTAAATCAATCAGCCGACTAGGCGGCCTTGTCGGTTTTGTGTGTGCGGGCATTCTTGCTGGCATCACGCAGACACCGTACGGCGCGACGGCGACCGCAGGGATCGTTCACTTGTTGTGCGTACCGCTTCTCGTCGTCATGACGTTGATCGGGTGCTCGCAACGGCTCGAATCACGTACGAGCACCGACGAGTTTCAGCATCGGTCGCTCGACAAGTAGCCACGATGCGTACGCGATCACCAGGGACACGGCGAGCGTCACGATACTCA
>JBBRLC010000296.1:0-2806 GCA_038231595.1 Candidatus Nanopelagicales bacterium
CATCTTCATGCCGATGGCCACACCGGAAGTCGTGATGGGTTCGTCGCTCTTGGCTCTGTTCGTGAGCCTTGGTGTTCCGCGCGGGACAACGACCATCCTGATCGCGCACGTCATGTTCTGCCTGAGTTTCGTTGTGGTCACAGTCAAGGCGCGCATTGCTTCACTGGATCCTCGGCTGGAGCAGGCGGCGATGGATCTTTACGCCAATGAACGAACGACTTTTTGGCGGATCACCTTCCCGCTTGTGTTGCCGGGGATCGTGGCGGCGTCCTTGCTGGCGTTTTCGCTGTCCTTCGACGACTACATCATCACCAACTTCAATTCTGAGACGACGGTGACGTTCCCCATTTTTGTCTGGGGTGCGGCCCAGCGCGGCGTTCCACCCCAGGTCAACGCCGTCGGTGCGCTGATGTTCATTGTTTCGCTCGCGATCATCGTTTTAGGACAAGTTGTAGCGCGTCGCCGCAAGCGTGCTTGATCTAATTCGAATGAACTACTTAGTCGTCAATGGTTGGAAGTTTCGAAGCCGCAAACTATTGCTCACGACGAATACGGAACTCGCCGCCATGGCAGCACCTGCCAACATCGGGTTAAGTAGGCCGGCCGCGGCAAGCGGAATCGCTGCCACGTTGTAGGAGAAGGCCCAGAAGAGATTGCCCTTGATCGTGCGCAACGTACGTCGCGACAAGCGGATCGCATCAGCCGCCACCCGCAGGTCTCCACGCACCAAAGTCAGATCCGACGCTTCGATTGCTGCATCAGTTCCGGTGCCCATGCTCAGGCCCAGATCGGCCGCGGCCAGTGCTGCTGCGTCGTTTACTCCGTCACCGACCATCGCGACAATCGCGCCCTCGGATTGCAACCGGCGTACGGTTTCGACCTTGTCGGCAGGGAGAACGTCGGCGATGACGTTGTCTGGGTCGATACCCACCTCACGCGCGACCGATCGCGCGACCGATTCGTTGTCGCCGGTGAGTAGATAGGGCTGCAGCCCCAGGGTCTGAAGCGATCGGATCGCCTGCGCAGATGTCGGCTTCACCGTGTCGGCGACTAGAAGCACCGCGCGAACTTGCCCGTCCCAGCCCACGACGACGGCGGTCTTGCCCTCTACTTCGGCTGCCCTCTTGCGCCGAGCCAGATCGGTAGGAACGTCGTGGCCCCACTGCTCGAGGAAACTCGGCCTGCCCACCAATACGGCACGATTTCTCCCGTCGGTGGTGGTCACAATTCCCCGAACGCCGAGGCCGCCGGCATTGACAAAGTCGGTCACCTCACCGAGTTCGCCGACTTCTTTGCGTGCAGCGGCCGCGACGGCCGCGGCGATCGGATGTTCTGATGCATGTTCGAGTGACCCGGCGAGATAGAGAGCTTCGTTGCGCGACTCTCCCTCGGCCAAGAGGACGTCAACGAGTGCCATCTGTCCAGTCGTCACCGTGCCAGTCTTATCCAACACGATCGTGTCGACGCGCTGCGTGGACTCCAGGACTTCGGGACCCTTGATCAAGATCCCAAGTTGGGCGCCACGGCCTGTTCCCACCAGTAAGGCCGTGGGTGTCGCCAGCCCGAGTGCGCAGGGGCACGCAATGATTAACACCGCCACGGCGGCGGTGAATGCGGTTGCGCCAGTTGCGCCAGTACCCAGCCAGAACCCCAGTGTCGCAATGGAAATCATGATGACGATCGGCACGAAGACAGCGGCCACCCGGTCGGCCAATCGAGCCACAGGGGCCTTGCCGTTCTGTGCGTCTTCGACGAGCCGTCCGATTTGGGCAAGCTGCGTTTGCGCACCAACGCGTGTCGCCTTTACTACCAATCGCCCACTGACGTTGATCGTTGCGCCAGCGACGAAGTCACCCGGAACTACCTCCACTGGCACTGATTCCCCGGTGAGCAATGATGAGTCGATCGCACTGTTGCCGCTGACCACAGTGCCATCGGTGGCAATCTTCTCTCCGGGGCGTACGGCGAAGACATCTTCCTCGGCAAGTTGCTCGATGGGGATTCGCACCTCCGCACCGTCGCGGAGCACAGCGACGTCCTTCGCGCCAAGATCGAGAATGGCGCGCAATGCTGCACCCGATTGGCGTTTGGCCCGTGCCTCGAAGTAGCGACCAGCCAAGATGAATACGGTCACGCCGGATGCAACCTCGAGGTAGATCTCATCGGTACCGGAATTGCGAGTTGGAATGAGCGAGAAATGCATCGTCATGCCCGGCTCACCGGCGCCGCCGAAAAACAACGCGTAGAGCGACCAGCCAAAGGCGGCGATGACTCCGATAGAGACCAATGTGTCCATGGTCGCCGCACCGTGGCGCAGGTTTGCCCAAGCAGCCTGGTGGAAGGGCAGTGCACCCCACGTGACGACCGGGGCGGCGAGCGTGAGGGACAACCATTGCCAATAGGTGAACTGAAACGCCGGAATCATCGCCACCAGTACGACGGGGATTGCCAGCGCGGCCGATATGAGAACACGATTGCGCAGCGGTTTGAGCGGGTCGAGGGCCGGTGTGCCATCGACGTCGATCGGGGCTCGGTCAATGCGGGGGAGTCCGGCGGTATACCCGGTCGCTTCCACGGTCGCCACGAGGTCAGAGAGGTCAACGGTATTCGGGAAGTTGACCTTGGCCTTCTCGGTCGCATAGTTCACCGTGGCAGTGACGCCATCCATGCGATTGAGTTTCTTCTCGACCCGGGCAGCACACGACGCGCACGTCATCCCACCGATCGCGAGTTCAATGGTGTTGGTCCTGACCGATGAATCGATATCAATCTCGGGCGACGTTGTCATGAGTGACTCCTTTCGCAG
>JBBRLC010000297.1:0-2794 GCA_038231595.1 Candidatus Nanopelagicales bacterium
GCGGCCGGTGTGGGCACGCTGGGAATCGTCGAGTTCGATATCGTCGACGAATCGAACTTGCAACGCCAAATCATTCACGGTCAGTCCGACATCGGCCGTTCGAAGGCCAAGTCCGCGCGTGACTCCGTCAAGGAGATCAACCCCTACGTCACGGTGAACCTGCACGAGGAACGCGTTGACTCCAGCAATGTCATGGAGATTTTCAGCCAGTACGACCTCATCGTCGACGGCACTGACAACTTCGCGACTCGCTACCTCGTCAACGACGCGTGCGTGTTGCTGGGCAAGCCGTACATCTGGGGTTCCATCTACCGCTTCGACGGTCAGGCCAGCGTCTTCTGGTCCGAGTACGGCCCCTGCTACCGCTGCCTCTACCCCGAACCGCCGCCGCCGGGCATGGTCCCGTCGTGTGCCGAGGGCGGCGTACTTGGCGTGCTCTGCGCATCGATTGGCTCAATTCAGGTCAACGAAGCCCTCAAGGTGCTCATGGGTATCGGCGAGCCGCTGGTTGGTCGCCTGATGATCTACGACGCCTTGGAGATGACCTATCGACAGGTCAAGGTGCGCAAGGATCCAGATTGCGCGATTTGCGGGACACACCCCACGGTGACCGAGCTCATCGACTATGAGGCTTTCTGCGGGGCCGTGTCCGAGGAAGCGTCGGAAGCCGTGAAGAACTCGACCATTTCAGTGATCACGCTCAAGGACATGCTCGACGAACGTGATCGCGGCCTGCGCGACTTTGAACTGATCGACGTACGTGAACCCGCGGAGTTCGACATCGTCGCGATCCCCGGGTCGGTGTTGATTCCCAAGGGTGACTTCATGACCGGAGTTGCCTTGTCGTCGTTGCCGCAGAACAAGCAGATCGTGCTGTACTGCAAAGTGGGAAGTCGATCCGCTGAGGTGCTCGCCGTCGTGAAGTCGGCAGGGTTCAGCGACGCGATTCATGTGGGCGGCGGCGTCATCGCCTGGGCCAATCAAGTTGACCAAAGTTTGCCGACGTACTAGTTCAAGATCATTGTTTGAGGTACGAATCTGAAGTTAAACTTAAGGTTCGTACCCTTAAGGCAGAAAAGGGTGGTTAGAGGGCGCCTTGGCGTTGCAGGTAGTTGAAGCTGAGGTATCCCGGCACGGTCGGAATCCAGAACGTGACCATCCGGTAGAGGATCACCGCAGAGAAAGCGACGCCCGCGTCAATACCGAAGGCCGCCAGACCGGCGGCCAATGCTGCTTCGACTGCTCCCAAGCCGCCCGGGGTCGGGGCAGCCTGACCAAGAGTTGAACCGGCCAGATAGACGACTGCGACCGCGGCGAAGGAAGCCCCGCCGCCGAAGGCTTGAAGCGAGGCCGCCAAGCAGAGGCAGAACGCAGCGTTGAGTAGAAGGATCCCACCGATTCCTTCGATCAACTTTGCCGGTCGCTGCGCGACGGTGACCAAGCGCGGCAGAACTTCAGAGGCGACAGGGCGTACGCGCTTCACGATCCAGCGTCGAATCGGTGGGAGTGCACCAACCGCGACCGCGACGAGCAGCACCAATCCAACAATGGCGACCAACCCGAGATGTTCTTGCAATCCTAAGTCGCTTGTATTTCCGGCAATGATGCCGAAGGTGATGAGCAAGGCAATATGGATGACAAAGGCGACTACTTGGGAGACACCGACGCTGGCTGCGGCCAGCGCGGGGTGCAGTCCGGACTTTTGCAGATAGCGAACGTTGATCGCGACCGTCCCCAGCGTGGGCGGGGCGATCAACGTTGCGAAGGCAGCGGAGAGTTGCGCGAGAAACGTTCGCCACCACGAAAGCGGTTCCAGCACGAAGCCCGACAGTGACAGGGCGGCGCCAAAGAACGTGACAGCGGATAGCCCGAGAGCGGCGGCCGCCCACCACCAGTTCGCCGTGCGGAACAACGTGGCGAAATCAACGCGAGCCAATTGCGAGAGCAAGACGTAGCCGGCGAACGACGCCAAGACGATAGTCAGCAACGTTCGGAAGTTCCCTCGCCGCAACTGAATTTGTTCAGGCTCGGACCCTGGCGTCAATTCTACGAGTGCGTCGCGGAGGCCAACGAGGACGCTCTTGTCGCGGCGTACGGCGTGGCGAGTAGGTCCCGACAACGCAACTGGTTGTAGCACGGGCAAAGCGCGCAGCAGACTTTCGTCGCCGAGGACGCGACGAGCGGATGAGATCGAGCGTTCGACATCGGTGAGGAGCGCCAGCGTGCACAACAGTTCGGCCACGTCGATGCGCGTGATGACATCTCCGGCCGCGACGACTCCGTGAGAGACACCGAAGAGCCACGTTTTCCCATTGCGATCGCGTACAAGGTGATCGGCGCTGAGATGTCGATGGGCGATGCTGTGCTCCTGCATCGTCTTCACTGCGCGCCAAGCGTTGTCGAGATCCGCGTCGCTCAGCGAGTCAGTGATTTCCGAGTACGGCCTACCCTCGATTCGCTGATAGGCAATGACGGCCGCGTCGGGTCCCACTTCGCTGACGACGAGCAGTTTCGGCGCTGGCGCTTGGGCTGACTCCAGTGCGTAGCCCATGAGGGCAAGATGTTCGAGATTCTGTCGCATCGAAAAGCCGCCGCTGCCCGGCTCGTCACGCAATAGCAACGCACGTCGGGTCGTGGACCAGATGGCGGACCCTTCGAGGTCGCGGTCCAAGACGACGACTTCGAGTTCATCGCCATCGCGCGAGGTTGCGACGTACCGGCGGCCGTACCCAGTGCTTTGTATGGCGCGCAGGACCGACAGGGGGTAGCCCGCGACCTCGAGCCGCGCCGCGAC
>JBBRLC010000298.1:0-2789 GCA_038231595.1 Candidatus Nanopelagicales bacterium
TGCGTACGTCGTGGACTGGCACCAACTGGCGTCGGCCTTCCTGGGCACCGTCTCCCCTGGTCATCCCTATTGTCGCGGTGATTTGGATGGTCATGCGAAACCTCCCGGCGTTCCCGCTTCATCCGCTCGTTTGAGCACCGCCGATTCCGCCATCCGGTCAAAACAACTACGTCGTTGCTCGTGTGATCGGTGTTCGCGCTCTAGAGTCAGCGCCGACGTACAAGGAGAGGTGACGGCCGATGCGGGTGTTCGTTCCTGCGGAAACACGACCCGGTGAACGCCGGGTCGCTCTTGTGCCGGACGCCATCGGCAAACTGATTGCCGCCGGACTCGATGTCGCCATCGAATCGGGTGCGGGCAAACATGCCTACGCGACCGATGAGGCGTACGCCGCCGCCGGGGCTCATATTGTCGCGGCGCCCATGCGAGCAGATGAGCTCGCTCGTGCTGATGTGATCGCTTCGGTACGTCCGTTGGCAGCAAGTCACATCGCGCACCTCAAGCGAGGCGCGCTGACAATGTCGTTTCTGTCGCCCACGAGCGACCGCGCCACGATCGCGGCACTGGCCGAACGCGGCGTCACGTCACTGTCCTTCGACATCGTTCCGCGCATCTCGCGAGCTCAGTCGATGGATGCGCTCACGTCTCAAGCTCTGTGCTCCGGCTATCGCGCGGCGCTTGTCGCTGCGGATCGGTTGCCCAAGTTCTTTCCGCTCTTTATGACGGCGGCCGGCACCATCCCGCCGGCGAAGGTCCTCGTGTTGGGAGCCGGAGTCGCGGGCTTGCAAGCGATCGCGACAGCGCGGCGACTTGGCGCGGTCGTGTCGGCGTACGACGTACGGTCGGCCAGTGCCGACGAGGTTCGATCCATGGGAGCCACCTTCGTTGAACTCAACCTTGACGTGATCGAGGGCGCGGGCGGCTACGCCCGCGAGATGAGCGACGACCGAGCCCAACGTCAGCAGGACGCTTTGGCGCCGTACGTCACCGAGTGCGACGCACTCATCACCACCGCTGCAGTACCGGGGCGACGGGCGCCGCGGCTCGTCTCGCGCGCCATGGTGGAGGCAATGAGGCCTGGTTCGGTTGTGGTCGATTTGGCCAGTGAAACCGGTGGCAATGTCGAGGACTCAGTGCCCGGCGACGAAGTCATCATCGGCGGCGCACTGGTGTGGGGAGGCAAGGACGTGCCAAGCCAATTGCCCGCCCATGCGTCCAAGTTGTATGCCCACAATGTCGTGTCGTTGCTCCTGTTGAGCACTAAGGAAGGTGTGGTCACTCCCGACATCAACGACGAAATCATCGATGGTTGCGCGTGCGTCTTCGCCGGTGATGTCCACCACCCAATGGCACGTGACGCTCTAGGACTGCCAGCGCGCGTCGCTCCTGAGCCTGTCGTGGAAGGGAGTTGACGTGGACGGGATCTCGCTACTCACGATCTTTGTTCTGAGCGTCTTCATCGGTTTCGAGGTCATCTCGAAGGTGTCGTCGATCCTGCACACGCCTTTGATGTCAGGAGCCAACGCCATCCACGGCGTTGTTGTCGTCGGCGCGATCGTCGTTGCCGGACATGCTCAAGACAACATTCAGTTGTTTCTGGGTCTAGTCGCGATTGTGTTGGGTGCCATCAACATGGTCGGTGGATTCGTCGTGACGGATCGCATGTTGAAGATGTTCACCGCGCCGAAGAAACCAGCCGCTGACAAGTCACGGGAGGCCCGTCCGTGACGTCAACGTGGGCGGGGCTCGCAGGGCTCGCCGTTAGCGTCTGTTTCATCCTGGCTCTGAAGGGGTTGTCAGGACCAAAGACGGCTCGCAACGGCAACCTGATCGGTGCTGCCGGCGCGGTTCTGGCAGTCATCGTGACATTCGCCAGCGATCCCCACCTTGAGCACCTGCCGCTGTTGTACGCGGCGTTGGCGGTCGGTTCACTGATCGGGTGGTTCGCGGCTCGTCAGGTCAAGATGACTGCAATGCCGCAATTGGTGGCGCTCTTCAATGGCGTTGGTGGTGCGACGGCAGCACTTATTGCGCTCATCGAGTATCTCTCCGGTGGCGCTGGCGAAACCAAACTCATTCTGGCGGCCACAGTTTTCACCGCGCTTGTTGGATGTGTGTCGTTCACCGGATCAGTGCTGACGTTCTTGAAGTTGCAGGAACTGATCACAACCCGACCCATTGTGCTTCCGGCAGGACGCTTCATTACGTCCGCGGTCGGCGTCATCACTGTGATCTCGGCAGTCGACATGGTGGTGACACCCACGTCTGCGCGTCTCTATCTGCTGTGTGTTTTGTCGCTGGTGCTCGGAGTCCTAGTCGTACTCCCAGTCGGCGGGGCTGATGTTCCGATTGTTATCTCACTGCTTAACGCGTTTACGGGCTTGTCCGTGGCAGCCAGTGGTTATGTGCTCGATAGCGTGTTGCTGATCGTTGCGGGCACACTCGTCGGGGCATCGGGAACTTTGTTGACGCGGATGATGGCCAAAGCCATGGGCCGCCCGTTGCTCAAGACCATGTTCGGCGCATTCACGGCGGTGGCGGTCGGCGGTGCAGCGACAAGTGGTGTTGATCGCCCGGTCCGATCTTCGTCGCCGGACGATGTGGCGATCATGCTGGCATACGCGCAAAAGGTGATCATCGTGCCGGGCTACGGCTTAGCCGTCGCACAAGCCCAGCACACATTGCGCGAACTTGTCGACTTGCTCACCGAACGTGGAATCGGGGTGTCTTACGCCATTCACCCGGTCGCGGGGCGCATGCCTGGGCACATGAATGTCCTGCTCGCTGAA
>JBBRLC010000299.1:0-2782 GCA_038231595.1 Candidatus Nanopelagicales bacterium
CCGGGCGGTGGCGCGAGTGCGGAAAGATCCACGTCCCGTTTCGTAGCCCTCCCTAATCCCGTCGAGACCGACGATCTTGGCCCCGCCCGGGAGATCGGGGCCGGGAACGAAACGCATCAAATCGTCGAGCGTCGCCTGCGGGTGCGCGATGAGGTGTCGGGCCGCGGCGATGACTTCGACCAGGTTGTGCGGTGGCAAGTTCGTCGCCATGCCCACCGCGATTCCCGACGCGCCATTGACGAGCAAATTTGGGATTGCAGCGGGAAGCACGAACGGCTCGGTTTCGCGACCGTCGTAGTTGGTCCCGAAGTCGACGACGTCTTCGTCGAGTGACTCGGTCATCTGAATCGCGGCGGTCGCCAACCGGCATTCGGTGTAGCGCATCGCGGCGGGGCCATCATCGAGCGAGCCGAAGTTCCCGTGCCCGTCAATCATGGGTAGGCGCAGCGAGAAGTCTTGGGCCATCCGGACCAGGGCGTCGTAAATCGCGCCATCGCCGTGTGGGTGCAACTTGCCCATGACGTCACCGACAACGCGCGCACTCTTGACGTGCCCGCGATCGGGGCGCAAACCCATCTCCGCCATCTGGAACAAGATCCGTCGCTGCACCGGCTTCAGGCCGTCGCGAGCGTCGGGGAGGGCCCGGGCGTAGATGACGGAGTACGCATACTCCAGGAACGAACCGCGCATCTCCTCAGAGACGTCGATATCGACGATCTTCTCCGGCGTGGGGGTGGACGGCGGCGCGAGAGTGCGGCGAGCCATGTGAGTCGACTCCTAGGTGATCATGATCGGAACAGTTCGGATGTAAGGGCTCCAGTTACGAAGCCCGGGCCATTGTCCCTGGGCGGCGCGAGGCGGCGATACTCCGACACCCGCCGTGTCCTGTGCCTGTGTCCGATGGCGGCTAGGTTGACCGACGTGGTGAGTGAGGGTGCGGTCTATCCGGCCCACCGTGAGGCTGACGTCGTACTTCGTGACGGCCGGACGTGCCACATTCGTCCCCTGACGCCCGCCGATGCGGACCGATTGGTCGAGTTCCATGCTCAACTGTCGCCGGAGACGATCTATTTTCGGTTTTTTGCGCCCTACCCGACCTTGTCGAACCGCGATGTGGCGCGCTTTACCGACGTCGATCACGTCGACCGCGTCGCGTTGGCGGCGACCATGTCCGGTGAGATTGTGGGCGTTGGTCGCTACGACCGGGTCGAACCTGAAGCCGCGGAAGTGGCGTTCACGGTCCGCGACGATCAGCAGGGACGCGGCTTGGGGTCGATCTTGCTCGAACATTTGGCCATCGCGGCGCGAGAGAACGGGATCAACCAGTTCATCGGCGAAGTTCTTCCCAGCAATGTACGGATGATCGCTACGTTTGAAGAAGCTGGCTACCGCGCGGAGCGAGAGACCATCGATGGGGTCGTACGGCTCGTACTCGACATCGCGCCCACGGTGTCGTCGCTCGCGGTGATGTCAGCGCGAGAACATCGTGCGGAGTCTCGCAGCGTCGCGCGATTGTTGGCGCCGACGTCGGTCGCAGTCATCGGGGCGAGCCGTACGCCGGGAACGATCGGGCACGAACTCGTGCGCCACATTGTCGCCGCCGGATTCACCGGACCCGTGTTCGCGATCCATCCACATGCCGACGAGATTGCTGGCGTTCCAGCCTTCCGCAGTGTGCGCGATGCGCCTGGGCCGGTCGATCTCGCCGTCGTTGCTGTTCCCGCACCGGCGGTTCAACATGTCGTGGCCGATTGCGCGGCGGCGGGAGTACGCGGCCTAGTGGTCGTGTCCGGCGGCTTCGCTGAAACCGGAGAACTAGGTCGCGAACGCCAACAAGCCGTCGTTGCGATGGCCCGCGAGCACGGCATGAGGGTCGTTGGGCCGAACTGTCTGGGGATCATCAACACCGACCCGGCCGTCCGGCTTAATGCGTCCTTGTCGCCGAGCACCCCGCCTCGAGGTCGCACCGCGTTCTTCTCCCAATCCGGCGCACTCGGTACGGCGATCCTCGACAACATCGCGCGACGAGGGCTGGGTCTGTCCACGTTTGTGTCGGCCGGCAATCGTGCCGACATTTCCGGTAACGACTTGATGCAGTACTGGGAAGAGGACGACGCCACCGATCTGGTGTTGTTGTATTTGGAAAGCATCGGCAATCCGCGAAAATTCACCCGTATCGCGCGCCGCATGGCGATGGTGAAGCCAGTGATTGCAGTGAAGTCGGGTCGCTCTACGCGTTGGAATCCATTGGGGCACAGCGTCCGTGAGAGTTCGCTGCCGATGGCCGCTATCGAGGCATTGTTCACACAAAGCGGAGTTATTCAGACCGACACGCTCAACGAACTGTTCGATGTCGCGAGTGTGCTCAGCGCTCAACCGCTGCCCACGGGTCGCCGAGTCGCTGTGATTGGTAACTCCGACGCGTTGGCGGTGTTGGCCGTCGACGCGTGTGCGACGTGGGGACTCGACGTCGTGAGCGAACCGCTCACATTGGGCGTCGATGCGACGCCGGAAGGATTGGGCCGTGGGCTGGCCGCGATTCTTGACGACCCAGCCGCGGACGCGATCTTGGTGGTGCACGTGCCACCGCTTCAATCCGACGCCACGGCGTACGAAGAAATCATCGCCGCGACGGCAGCGCGAGCCGCCAAGCCCGTGCTGGCGATCTTGATTGCGTCGTCGGAAACAAGTCTGCTGGGCCACCGCGACGACGATGACAGCGACGCGAGAGGTGGCGTCCCGGTATTTACCTCGGTTGAAGAGGCTGTTTATGCCTTGAGTC
>JBBRLC010000300.1:0-2780 GCA_038231595.1 Candidatus Nanopelagicales bacterium
CCATCGCACGCGACCGACGTGGGGCGCTCAGCACGACCGAGACTTCGGCGATCCCAGTTTCGGGTTGACAGACGTGCACGCTGCGGACCTGCAATCGGCTCGGACCAGTTGATGCCGCAACTGACTCGCTGCGATGGTGCAACGCGGCAGCCCGTGTACGCAACGCCCGGTGGATTTCCGGCGTGGTCCATCGCAGAAGTTGGCTCGGCGATCTCCGACCATCAAGCACTTCGATGACGGCTTGACCCAATTGCGCGGCCCACTTGGCCGGATCGGGAAGGGCGTCGCTTGGTGTTCGCTGGGTGGCGAACAACGGATCAGTTTCGTCGCCCTCGTCCAATGATCTGACCGGGGTGTTCGTGATCGAACCGACAAGACGCAGGTTCGGTCGTGCCAGCCGCGGTGTGAGTGCTTCGCGTGTCCACGGCAAGGGAAGAGTTCCCTGGATGTAGCGACCGTCGCGGTGGGGTAGTCCGATCAGCCGGCCGAAACTTTCGTCGTCAACGATGTCGTCGACGTAGTCGGTCAATGATGCAGTGTGGGTGGGTTCCAGCCAGTTCGGCGGGCGCGAGATGCGGATTTCGCAGTCGGACACTTCCTCGACCAAAGAGACAATGGGCGCTTCGCTCATCAGGTCACTTGGTTCGACGAAGTGGGAATTCGCAGGCGCATCCCTGGGAGGATCAAGTTCGGGTCGGCACCGATGACCCTGCGATTGAGGCGGTACCACTGCGGCCATGCTCGCGCGATTCGCGCGTTGGTTCGACGACCGTGGAGATGTCGAGCGGCGATATCCCACAAGGTGTCGCCGCGACGTACGACTACGGAGTGACGAATTCTCGACTCAGACATCGAATGGCGATTCTCGTGTCGAGACCCCACACTCGGTCGACCAGCAGGCGCTCGCTCCACGAGGTTGCGGATCACCGGTGCACTGGTGACCGGAACAACTCCGCGATCCAAACTGGGCCACGGAAGGTCGGCGGCGACGGCCATGGTTGCAGTGCCCGCGCCGAGCACGACCCCCGTCGTGAGGGCAACGCCGGACCAGCGCAGCACCCGAGCACGTGAGCGTTGCGGAGCTAGGCGAACGGCCGTCGAGGCCAGGCGGTAACCCCAGGCGCTCCGGTTCCCAGGCCGACCAAGTCGAGCGACGCCGAGCAGGATCCACGCGAGGGCTAGGCGCACGAGGTAAACCCCCACGAGGAGACCGGCGCTCCACAGTCCGACACGCCCAATCGTGTCGCTCCCCGCAGCGAGCGGACCCGCGCCGAAACTCCCTGGATCCGCAGCACGGTGGTTCAGCATTGCTTCGACCCACATCTTTCCCCCCGGAGTGATGTCTTAGATTATGTTTGCTTCTGTTTAATGAAGTATGCGGCTATTAACAATTGTGTCAAGGGGCACGTCTAGGTGGTTTCGAACCCAGGGCGTTGTCACGCTCTCCTGACCTGACCTACGTTGCGATCCTCACGGGGGGGAGTGGGTCGTTGGTCAGTGGCGAGCCAGGAGATCGATGGGACGGGGTCTTTGCAGATCTGGAGGCCCAGGCTCAGACTTTTGCGGACGAGGATCTGGCCGATGAGATCGCCGATCGGACTCGACGCGAGTGGGGTCTGATCTCCCTTACCGATCGACTCGGTGCTGCGCGTCACCGAGTTGTATCGCTACGCATCCGCGATTCGCCGAACGGGTTTCGCCTCGTGAGCTTGTTGATCCACGACGTGGGTTTGCAGTGGCTCGTTGGATCAGAGGCGGAGTCGACAGCGGAATGGTTGCTTCCGCTGCGGTCGATCATCTCAGTGACAGATTTGGGCACATCTTCGGAAAGTCCTGATACCAAAGGTTTCGTGGGTCAACGCTACGGCCTCGCGGCAGTCTTGAGACGTTGGGTTCGTGATCGTCGTACGGTGACGCTAGGCGTCGCGGAACTGGGCGACGTGACGGGTTCATTGGATCGAGCAGGCCGCGACCACGTGGACGTCGCCGTACATCCGGTCGACCAATTTCGGCGTACAACTGGCGTCACTGAAATCCACACGATTTCCTATGACGCGATTCGCTGGATCAAGCGACGCTAGGGCTGGCGCCACGATGGTCAGCGTCGCTCAGTCGGATTTGCCGAAGGGATGGCTCTGGAGAAACTTTTCGGTTGCGGCGTACGCCGTCGCGATGTACTCCTCGAGATCGCTGCTTTGCACCCTCCACTGACCGCGGCCCCCCATTTTCAGAGCGCGCAGCTCGCCGGATCGCACGAGTGCGTAGACCTGGGCCGACGATGTGTTGAGCACCTCGGCGACATCGGCGAGGGTGAGGAAACGAGGAGCCACGACTGCATCCTGCCACTTGCATCCAGATGATGCAGTTTGGTGTAACCACCCGAAAGGGTGTCCACCCCTTGGACACTTCGCTGGTCGCGTCCTCCTCTCGTCCCGCACCCTCGGCAGGCCGTCACGTCCGAATAACGGGGGAGGACCTGTGGCGCAATTTGTTCTGACACGTTCCGGGTCGACACCGCCTGGTGATTCTGCGGGAACGCCGTCGCCTCAAGCCGTCCGACAGGGGTCGCCGCGTTGGCGCGATGGACGCGTTCTCGTGGGCGTCGTGTTGATCGTGGTCGCGATGTTGGCCGGTTCGCGACTGCTCTCTGGAGCTGACTCGCGTACCCAGGTGTGGTCTTTTGCGCGCGACCTCAGCGCGGGCACGGTGGTGACCGACGATGACGTGGTGGTGAGCGCCGTTCGCGTTGACGGTGGTGACTATCTCGGTTCAGATCATTC
>JBBRLC010000301.1:0-2780 GCA_038231595.1 Candidatus Nanopelagicales bacterium
AAGAGGCAGCGGTCGATCACGTGCGGCCCGGGGTTACTTGCGAGAGCGTGGATGAAGCGGGTCGAGCGGTGCTGCGTGCAGCCGGGCTCGGGGACCATTTCATTCACCGCATTGGACACGGGATTGGTCTGGAGACCCACGAGGACCCGTACATGGTCGCGGGTAACACCACGGTGCTGGAACCTGGATTTGCGTTCAGTGTCGAACCGGGTGTGTATTTCAGTGGCCGCCACGGTGCCCGGATTGAGGACATCGTGGTGTGTACGGAGACTGGAGTCGATTCAATGAACCGCCGTCCGCATGAATTAGTGATCTACTGAGCGAGAGGTCGCCATGATCGAACGTCGTATGCCGTCGCAGGAGGCCCAAGACCTCATCGATCTGGTTCGCGATGTGTCGGCCAGTGAATTGGCGACCAAAGTCGATGAGTACGAACGCGAAGCGCGGTTTCCGCGAGAAGTCTTCGCAACCCTTGGCAAGACGGGACTTCTGTCGCTGCCGTTCTCGGAAGAATTCGGCGGTGGAGCACAGCCGTACGTCGTCTACCTGCAGGCGCTGGAGGAGTTGGCCGGTGCCTGGCTTTCCGTCGGCATCGGCGTCAGCGTGCACACGTTGAGTTGCTTCGCATTGGCTGAGTACGGAACGCAAACACAAAAAGACGCCTGGTTAGCAGACCTCATCGGTGGCGATTTGCTCGGTGCGTACTGCCTGTCCGAGCCGCAATCCGGATCGGATGCCGCAGCGTTGTCGACCCGGGCTATCCGCGATGGTGACTCGTACCTCGTCAACGGCACCAAGGCTTGGACGACGCACGGTGGAGTGGCGGACTTCTATACCGCGATGGTGCGTACCTCAGACGATGGCGCCAGCGGCATCACCTGTCTGTTGGTGCCGGCAGACACCGACGGAGTGAGCGCGCCCACGGCTGAACGCAAGATGGGTGCCAACGCGTCCCGAACGGCGTCAGTGCTCTTCGATGATGCCCGCGTCGACGCGAGCCGACGAATTGGTGCCGAAGGGGAGGGCTTCCGGATAGCGCTGGCGGCCCTTGACTCGGGAAGACTCGGGATCGCAGCCTGCTCAGTGGGGTTGGCTCAAGCGGCGTTGGATTGCGCGACTAACTATGCGCACGAGCGTCGCCAATTCGGCAAGGCGATCGGTGATTTCCAAGGGCTTCAGTTCATGCTCGCCGACATGGCCACGGCCGTGGCGGCTGCGCGTGCGCTCTACCTCGAGGCGGCATGGCGTAAAGACGGTGGCCTGCAGTTCGGCCCGCAGGCGGCGATGGCCAAGCTCTTCGCCAGCGACACGGCGATGCGGGTCACCACCGACGCTGTGCAAATCCTGGGAGGCTCGGGATATGTGGCTGACTTTCCGGTTGAGCGCTATTTCCGCGAGGCCAAGGTTCTTCAGATCGTGGAGGGAACCAACCAGATCCAACGAATGGTCATCGGTCGCCACTTGATGGGCGCCTGAGTCGAGTACGGTTCGTGCGTGGAAGAAATCGACCGGGCGATTGTAGATCTACTGGCTCGCGACGGCCGGATGTCGTACACCGACCTGGGCAAAGCGACCGGATTGTCCACGTCGGCCGTGCACCAGCGCGTTCGTCGGCTCGAACAGCGGGGTGTGATTCGGGGCTACGCGGCCCTTGTCGCCCCCGACGCCTTGGGACTGCCGTTGGCGGCATTTGTGTCGATCACGCCGATAGATCCTGCCGCTCCCGACGATGCCCCCATGCACTTAGCCGGCATCGACGCGATCGAAGCGTGCCATTCAGTGGCCGGCGACGAGTCCTACATTCTCAAGGTGCGAGTCAGCACACCGCTGGCGCTGGAGTCCCTGCTTGCCGAAATCCGAGCGAAGGCAAACGTTTCGACGCGTACGACCATCGTGTTGTCCACTCCGTACGAAAATCGCTGGGCCAATCCTATTGCTCCGGCCGACCTGACCAAAGAGTAGATAGTTCACGAGTTAGTTAGTCAACGAGTTGGGCAATCGCAGCAGCACGACTCGCCGCGGCGGACGCATCAGCCGATTCGTGCCCGCTCACATAGTCGGCCGCATGCGTCGCCCACCACTGACGGCCGGCATCGGGCAAGGTGTGAATTGGGTCGTAGTACTCATAGCGGCGTGACAGCGCCTCGGCGTCATTTTCGATACCCGTGCGGTAGTTCTTCGTCCAGTACGAGATGCCGCGCTCGTGGTCGTATTCGGCAACCTGATGCACCCACCGCTTTCCAACGTAAGGAACGTCACACACGATGCGCGGGGTAGCAAAGCCGGGCAGGTAGCCCATGATCCCGTGCTGGAGTTGTTGGGCCTCCCAGAGCGCGACTCGCCAATGCTCGCTGAACGGAATCATGTCGCACATGTAGAAGTAGTACGGCATGATCCCTGCGCCATCGAGTAGGGCAAAACACAGGTCCAGCAGGTCGTCGATTGTCGCGTTGACACCGCGCATGAGTACGCCTTGGTTGCGAACGTCGCGGATACCTGCGTCCAGCATCGCCATCGTTGCTTCGCGAACGAGAGGTGTGACGGTATTGGCGTTGTTGACATGCGTGTGGATAGCAAGGGAAACACCGCGTTGACGCGCAGTTGTTGCCAAGCGACCCATCCCTTCGACAACCTCGTCTTGAAGCCAGTGTTGTGGGAAGGCCGCTAAGGCCTTCGTTGCCAGACGAATGTCGCGAATGTTGTCGATTTCCATCAGGCTTGCCACATAACTCTCAAGTCGCGCCCATGGCATGTTGGCAACGTCGCCTCCAGACACGACG
>JBBRLC010000302.1:0-2774 GCA_038231595.1 Candidatus Nanopelagicales bacterium
CTGCTGTACGCCCGTGCTGGCCGCCCCCACTGTCCGGTCTGTGGCCGACCAATTTCGCGCCAGACTCCGCAGCAAATTGTTGATCGAGTTCTGGATCTCGACAAGGGTGCGCGTTTTCAGGTCCTCGCCCCGGTTGTCCGCGAACGCAAGGGCGAGTACGCCGAACTCTTCCGCCAACTCCAGACGCAGGGCTACTCGCGAGCGCGTGTTGATGGCGTCGTGCATTCTTTGGCTCAACCGCCGAGGCTGAAAAAGCAGGAGAAACACACTATTGAAGTGGTTGTTGACCGACTTGCAGTCAAGGCCGATGCGAAGCGCCGCCTCACTGACTCAATCGAAACGGCCCTGCACCTTTCGGGCGGTCTTGTCACGCTGGACTTTGTAGATTTGCCGGAGGACGACGAGCACCGCGAACGCATCTATAGCGAACACCTTGCGTGCCATTACGACGACTTGAGTTTTGAAGAACTCGAACCCCGTTCGTTCTCGTTTAACTCGCCGTTTGGCGCCTGCCCGGAATGCACGGGGCTTGGCACCAAAATGGAAGTCGACGAAGATCTCGTCGTCTCGGATTCGTCGATGACACTGGAAGAGGGCGCCATCGGACCGTGGTCCGGTGGGCACATGAGCGAATACTTCCTGCGACTCCTGCGTGCACTCGGCGAAGACCTCGGCTTCGATACCGACACTGCCTGGTCGAAGTTGCCGGCGAAGGCACGTAAAGCGGTCTTGTACGGACACGATCATCAGGTCCATGTGAAGTATCGCAACCGCTACGGGCGTCAACGGTCCTACCACACCGGATTCGAGGGCGTGATTCCGTTTATTAAACGGCGCCACTCCGAATCCGAGTCCGACGGCGCCCGCGAAAAGCTTGAGGGCTATATGCGTGAGGTGCCTTGCGGGGTATGTAAAGGCGCGCGTCTCAAGCCCGTCGTCCTCGCGGTCACACTTGGCGGCAAGTCGATCTCCGAGGTGGCGTCGCTACCCATCGGCGAGTGCGCTGATTTTCTCCACGACTTAGAACTCTCTCCTCGCGAACGCCAAATTGCTGAACGCGTGTTGAAGGAAGTCAATGAACGGTTGCGGTTCCTGGTCGATGTGGGGCTGGACTATCTGAGCTTGTCGCGCCCGGCGGCAACGCTTGCCGGTGGTGAGGCGCAACGCATTCGCCTGGCCACTCAAATCGGTTCGGGTTTGGTCGGGGTGCTTTACGTGCTCGATGAACCCAGCATCGGGCTGCATCAGCGCGACAACCATCGGCTGATTGAAACCCTCGTGCGACTCCGCGATCTCGGTAATACCCTCATCGTGGTCGAACACGACGAGGACACGATCCGGACAGCCGACTGGGTGGTCGACATCGGGCCCGGAGCCGGTGAACACGGGGGGCAGATTGTCGTGAGCGGTTCGGTCGACGAGCTGCTCGCGAGCAAGCACTCCATTACCGGCGACTACTTGTCGGGCCGACGCACCATTGAAATTCCGGCCGTACGCCGACCTCGTACCCCCGGCCGTGAGTTGGTCGTCGAGGGCGCGCGCGAGCACAACCTCCAGAACGTCACGGTCGCCTTTCCGCTGGGTCTCTTCGTCGCAGTGACTGGCGTATCCGGATCGGGCAAATCAACTTTGGTCAACGACATTCTCTACACCGCGCTCGCGCGCGAACTCAACGGATCGCGCGGAGTGCCGGGACGACATCGACGCGTCAAAGGGATCGACGATCTCGACAAGGTCGTCCACGTTGACCAAAGTCCGATCGGTCGTACACCCCGATCGAATCCCGCCACCTACACCGGCGTGTTCGATCACATCCGACGACTCTTCGCTGAGACGGAGGAAGCGAAAGTTCGCGGCTACCTGCCCGGGCGCTTCTCGTTCAACGTCAAGGGTGGCCGCTGCGAAGCCTGCACAGGAGACGGCACGATCAAGATCGAAATGAACTTCTTGCCTGACGTATATGTGCCCTGCGAGGTATGTCACGGTGCGCGCTACAACCGCGAGACACTTGACGTGCACTTCAAGGAGAAGTCAATCTCGGAAGTGCTCGAGATGTCGATCGAAGAGGCGCTGGAATTCTTTGAAGCAGTGCCACCTATCTCTCGGCATATGCGAACTTTGGTCGACGTTGGATTGGGATACGTACGCCTTGGCCAACCGGCACCAACGCTGTCTGGTGGTGAAGCGCAACGAGTCAAACTCTCGTCCGAATTGCAGAAACGCTCGAGTGGTCGAACCGTCTACGTACTCGACGAACCAACCACCGGTCTGCACTTCGAAGACGTACGTCGCCTGCTCCTCGTCCTGCAGTCACTCGTGGTGAAGGGCAACACCGTCATCGTCATCGAACACAACTTGGACGTCGTGAAGACAGCCGACTGGGTCGTGGACATGGGTCCCGAAGGTGGCTCGCGCGGTGGCAGGGTTATCGCGACGGGTACGCCAGAGGACATCGTTGCCACTCCCGGTTCGTACACCGGTGAATTCCTTGCGCACATGCTCCCCACCACGATTCCATTGCGCAAGCCTGTACGTGCTCGCCGGACGTCGAAGGCGTCGTAAGGTAATCGTGGCTTCAACTTCCCTTCTGAGGAGTACATATGGCTGACTCGAACGACGAGCGCCTCGACGGGTTCAACCGCCGCAGTTTGATTGCTGGGGCGGCGGTCTTAGGTGCGACTGGCTTGGTAACGGCTGCCTGTGGTTCCCCGGCGGCGTCGAGTCCAGCAGCGTCGAGTCCGGCGACGTCCTCAGGATCGGACACCACCAATCCC
>JBBRLC010000303.1:0-2774 GCA_038231595.1 Candidatus Nanopelagicales bacterium
AGTGAGTGGGCGCTTTCTGAGCGCGTTCTACTTCTCCAGCTCCGACGATTCCCCCGTCACGCCAGCGCTAGCAAAGCGCCTCATCAAGACGTCCGAAGCTTTGGCACAGCGGCTACGCGATCTCACCAAACCCACGAGACCCGGTAGTCCTCCGAGCCCCGCCGCCACTGCCACGAGCGGCTCCGAGGGAGCCTGACCATGACCAGATCCCCGCTGAATCCGAGCGAAAACCAACCGAGCGGCCGATGTCGATTGGGTTCGTTCCGGGGACAATGACCGACATGGAGGGGGGATCCGGCGAATCGATCGACCTCACGCCGTACGACATCGTGCGCGCGTATCGCCGTCCTGCCTCGCCCACCGCCCGACGTAGTGCCCTCTCCGATGCCCGCGCAATTCGCGCCCTGATCGAAAGCCAACAACTCGGTGTGCTTCGTTGGGACACCTCCGACGGATCGTTGAGTTTTTCCGACGCGGCGTATCGACTCCACGGGCGGCCCCGATGGCGTCGCGTTCGAACAATGAGCGATGCGCTCGAGTCCGTGCACTCTGAGGATCGCGAAGTTTTCCTTGACGGCCTTAGCCGGGCGGCGGCCGGCGATACCGATGAAGTGAGGTACCGCGCCCTTCGTGATGACGATGAGGCGTCGTTGTTGACAATCAGTCTGGTGCGCCAGAGTTTCGGCGAACGTGTCGTGATCCACGGGCTCGTGCGCGAAACCGCACACATCAACCGTGCCGACCTACAACGACGCGGTCGGCTTTCACTTCTTGACGCCGTACTTGCCGCAAGCCCCGACGGGATCCTGGTTGTCGATGCCACCTCGCACTCGGTCCTCGATGTCAACGGACAAACCGCGATCGCGAACGTGGGAGATGTACTCGACGAAGTTGAAGTACACGAAGACGACGTCTTTCGACTGCGCGTTTGGGTTGCGCGCATTTCCGACGTCGTTGACGGAGAAGTCGACACGGTGACAGTGCGCCTGCGTCGCGATTCGATGTGGCGCTGGCACGACTTGCGGAGTACGGCGTTGCAGCGTGACCCCGACGACGTCATGACCAAGGCACTGGTGATTAGCCGCGACGTGAACGACTCGGCCGAAGCGACACGGCGCGTGGAGGCTCAACTTCGCCATGACGCGTTGCACGATTCCCTCACTGGTCTGCCAAATCGTCGACTGCTGATCGACCGACTCGAGCGTGCACTCACTCGTCGTCGACGCGTCGGCGGAACCGTCGCGGTGTGCTTCTTTGATGTCGACGGACTTAAATCGGTCAACGACAATCTGGGCCATCAAGCCGGCGACGAAATGTTGCGCGAGACGGCCCGCCGAGTGGGTAACGCGTTGCGCGATTCAGACACACTCGGGCGCCTCGGTGGTGACGAGTTTGTGGCGATCTGCGAAGACGTCGACGGCGAGGCAGGCGTGGATCGCATCGGACGACGTTTGCTGGAGGCCGTGAGTGGTACGGCGACGATCGCCGGCAACGAAGTCTCACTCGGTGCGTCGATCGGGATCGCCGTGCCGACAGCGGACCGCGAAGTCGCCGACGAAGTGCTGCGTCGCGCCGACGAGGCGATGTACCAGGCGAAGGCCCAGGGTGGTCGACGAGTCGTTCGATCCGGCGGCGTACCCGTGGGGCACCCCGATCCATCGGCACCCACTCGCGGTCGTCACGCCAAACGCTGAACCCTGCACCCAACGTGGGCGACTCACCTAACCCCAGCCGAGTTCGTGTAGCCGGTCGTCATCGATGCCGAAGTGGTGGGCAATCTCGTGGATGACGGTGACGCGTACCTCACGGACGACATCGGCGTACGTGGATGAGACTGACAGGATCGGATTCCGGTAGATCGTGATCCGGTCAGGCAACGCCCCGGCGTAGAACGTTCCCCGCTGGGTCAGCGGAATTCCCTCGTACAGGCCAAGAAGCGGTTGTCCCAGCGGCGAATCGGCCTCGACCAGAATCACGACGTTGTCGATGAGATCCGCCAATTGCTGCGGCACACCGTCCAAGGCGTCGGCCACCAACTCCTCAAACTGCGCCGCCGACATCTGCATCACACTCCCAATCCTCCCGCCGAGTCTGGACTTACGGACCCAAATTCGGCTCAAACAGGGGCATAAGTCCAGACTCGGCGGAAGGGGGAAGGCTGTTTGGCCACTTTGTCGAGGGTCGAGGCCGTCCCCTATGCTGTGCCGGTCCCCGACGGCATGGGCGTCGTGGGTCCGGCTCCTTCGGTCCCGCCGCGGGAACCAGTCCCCATCGTCTAGCGGCCTAGGACTCCGCCCTTTCAAGGCGGCAGCGCGGGTTCGAATCCCGTTGGGGGCACGCCACGCAAGACCGCACGATCAGCACAACCGCGCGGTACGCCGCGCGTCTTGGCCCCGTAGCTCAGTTGGTTAGAGCGCCGCCCTGTCACGGCGGAGGTCGCCGGTTCGAGTCCGGTCGGGGTCGCGCAGAGAGCATCGTCTCGCCTGCGGCCAGGTAGCTCAGTTGGTACGAGCGTCCGACTGAAAATCGGAAGGTCGACGGTTCGACCCCGTCCCTGGCCACCAAGAAAACCCTTGCAGCGCAAGCACTTTCGGCGCCGCCGCTTCCCACTAAATCAATGCGCAAGGCGTTTCTGCCCTTTCTTCTGCCCTTACAAGCACACGATCTGCCATGAGCCTGTCCGTTTCGTACGATTCAGTTGCCGCAGCACACGGCCGTTTGCAGGCTCACGCCTTACCCACACCCGAGGTCCGATGAGAATCAACCTGACCAGC
>JBBRLC010000304.1:0-2773 GCA_038231595.1 Candidatus Nanopelagicales bacterium
CACCCAGCAGGATCGTCTCCCAGATAAGCGATGAGACCGGGCGGCACTTCGGCGTGCGTGATCTCCTGATAGAGCGCCTCGCGGTTATCCGATGACGCCGAGGCCTCACGCGTGTCTGGCCGGAGGAAGAGTTGACACCAGCACCACGACGGGTCGTCGCCACGGAGACCAAACACCCTGACGAGGTCGTCCCACCGGTCCTCAGTCGCGGGACGAACGTCGATCACCACGGCTCAAAGCTAACCGTCCCCCCGTTTTTCAACTGACGATTCTCGGCGCCGAGCGATGAGTTCGGCCATCCCCGCCCGTCGGACTACGCAGAACCGGCCCTCCGATTGCTGATGGAGTCGCACATTTCCCTCGACGGCTACGCCGCCGGCGCGCTGACGAGCATGTGGGGCCAGGGCATCGGCGCCGAGATCATGGGACGTCGCAAGTTCGGCCCCCAGACCGGCGACTTGCCCGATGACGGCTGGCGGAGCTCGTGGGGATGCCCGTCGGACGGGTCGGGATTGAGGGCACCGGCGCGTACGGCGCGGGCCTGTCCCATTATCTCCAGTCGTGCGGCTGGTCGTGATCGAGGTGGATCGCACCAACCGGCAGGTCCGCCGAATGTTCGGCAAGTCGGATCCGATCGACGCGATCGAAGCCTCGCGGGCCGCGTTGTCGCGCCGGGCGTCGGGGATCGCCAAGACGCGAATGGGAGCGTGGAAGCGATCCGGGCGTTGCTGGTCGCGCAACGTTCCGGTCGGCAGGCCCGCGCTCGGTGTTTACCCAGATCCGTCACCTCGGCTTCACCAGCCCAGATTTGCTGCGCGAACAATTCCGTGACGTCCCCAAAGCGCATCTCGCGCGTCAAGCCCGCGGCGCTCCGTCCCCGCGCCGGCACTGATGCGGTTCTGCACACGACGAAACTCGCGATGCGGACCCTCAGCCGGCGCGCACTCGTGATCGACGACGACCATGCACGACCTCGGAATGTCCTCGCGGGACTCGTCACGCAGACCGCGCCCGCGTTGTTGGCGTGTCATGGCGTTGGTGTCGATACCGCCGCGATGTTGCTGGTCACCGCCGGTGACAACCCCGGAACGGATCTGCAATGAAGCCGCGTGGGCGCACCTCTGCTGTGTTGCGCCCCTCGACGCATCATCGGGCAAACATCGCCGGCACCGACTCAGCCGGGCCGGGAACCGAACAGCGAACCATGCGCCGTGGCGGATCGTGTTCACCCGCGTGGGCGCCGACGCCCGCACCCGCGTCTACGTCGAACGCCGCACCGAAGAAGGTCTCACCAAACCCGAGATCATGCGCGTCCTGAAACGCTACGTCGCACGCGAGACCTATGGGCTCCTGTCGCGCGCGTAATCCAGTTCTCGATCGCGGTCTGGCCCAATATCTTCCCGACACCCTCGCGGGTTGTCCTTCGAACGATACGCCGACCGCGATCCCAAACCATCACGACCCCGACAACGCGTGGCCTAAAAAGAGCTCGCCCTCACCGAGTCGCCGGGCCGATCACTGGTCTGCCATCACCGTCGGAAGCCCATTGACAAACATAGGAGCATCGATCTGCAGTTCTCAGATCAGTGGGTCAGGCATGGTCAGGTTCGGGCGGTTTCTTGCTCCGCCGCCACGGAGCCTGACCGTCAATCTCGATCTCAATCGCGAAGCTCAACACGATCCGGATCACGACAATCGCGCCTAGCACCGCAACGCTCTCGAGGGTCGGTTCCACGACGATTGTCCGGACGATGTCACCGATGATGAGAACCTCGAGGCCGAGCAAGATGGTGTGGCCCAAGGACCGGCGGAGTCGTTCGTAGGATCCGAGTCGCCCGGCCGGGTTGAGCGTTTGACGTACGAACTCTGCGAGGGCGATCAGACCACCTATCACCATGATTCCCGCGCCGGCGGCCTCGACACTCCGGACAACGTTGGAGATGGTCTCGTCGTAGGTCACGATGACGGACTGTAACCAGAATCGCTGACTACTCCCGGAGTGGTCAGCGTCTTGCGTCGCGCCAGATCTGCCGATCGGCACTCGCCTGAGCGACCCGGATCGGGCAATCGGTATCTGTGCACACGAACGATGAGCTTCGACCAACGAGGCGAGACATCGTGATCGGGTATCGTGCGTACGTCTACTAACCGTGGTTTTCGTCGTCGCCTTTTGGATTTGGGGCCGTGCCGCGACTCTCTCGAGCGTCGTGGCCATGCTCACGGCGGGGTGCGCCGCGTGTTTGCGGCAACGTGTTGGGTATGCCGCCCGGGTCGCGACTTCCAAGTTGCGCGAAGTTACCTGGGGCACGCGCCGCCTGACTGGCGTGTCGGTGAGTCAGCCGCGCGATGCCTCCTCGCCGCATCGTTCCGCGTGCGGCAGTGCGGGATGCCGACCGGTGCCCTTGGTGGGTACCGGTCGACGCTCGCCTCTTCAGTTGCCGGGGTGTCGTTCTGCGACGGTGAAGGAGCTGTCGAGGTGTACCTCGACCTGGCTGCCGTCGGCCTTGGTCACAGTGGTCTCGTAGCCCTTGCCGGTGAAGTCAGTCGTCACCGCGCCCGCGGTCCCGCTTCCGACGTACTTGACCGCGGCCGCTTGCGCCTGCGTGGCTGCGGTCCCGGTGACGGCCTTCTCGGCGTCTTCGTGTGACGCCGACCCGTGCGCCGGGAATGCCGACGTAGCGGACGAGGTCGCCGTGGTTGACGAGGTCGTGGCGGCGCTTGCTGGGGTGACGAGTACGGCGCCGGCGGCGCCACCTGCGGCCATCGCGGCGAG
>JBBRLC010000305.1:0-2753 GCA_038231595.1 Candidatus Nanopelagicales bacterium
GGCTTGGTCGTGAAGTCCTCAACTACGGTCATACCTTCGCTCACGCCATTGAAAAAGTTGAGGGCTACACGTGGCGCCACGGCGACGCCGTTGCCGTCGGCCTCATGTTTGTGTCCGCGCTGGCACGACTTGCAGGGCGGTTAGGGGACTCCGACGCACTAAGACACGAGGATGTGCTGACGGGTTTGGGGCTGCCGACGTCCTACGCTTCGGGACGATTCCCCGAGTTACTCGACGCGATGCAGATTGACAAGAAGAACCGCGGCGATCAACTGCGGTTCGTCGTACTCGACGCTATTGGACAGCCCGGATTGCTCGAAGGTCCCTCGGTCGAACTGCTCGAGGCGGCGTACGCCGAAATATCGAAAGGATCGCCATGACCCGAGTTCTGGTCCTCAACGGCCCCAATCTCGGGCGCCTCGGCAGTCGTGAACCCGAGGTGTACGGCAGTGCCACTCACGACGACCTCGTGTCACTCTGCACGAGGGTCGGAGCCGAGTTGGGATTGGCTGTCGAGGTACGCCAAACCGATGACGAAGCTCAACTTGTGCAATGGATCCACGAGGCAGCTGATGGTGGCTCACCAGTGATTCTCAATGCCGCCGCCTTCACTCACTACTCCTATGCACTTCGTGACGCGTGCGCGCAGTTGACGGCACCGCTCATCGAAGTTCACCTCAGTAACCCCGCGGCCCGCGAAGACTTTCGGCACACGTCGGTAATCGCCGCTGTGTCAACCGGTTCCATTGCCGGTTTCGGAATCGAGTCCTACGCCCTCGCCCTTCGCGCATTGGCCTCGTGAACGTGGCAATTCCTTCGGCGACGCACGCGAGGCGCCGCGAAAACGTTGTTCGTGAGATCGGGTTGCTCCCAGACTCGATCGACGCGGTGTTGATCACCGACTTGATCAACATTCGTTACCTCACCGGCTTCACCGGATCGAACGCAGCGCTGTTGATTTCTGAGTCGTATTCAACGTTTGCAACCGACAGCCGGTACGACGAACAAAGCGCACACGAATGCCTCGATATTAAGCGTCTCATCGCCAGACCGTGTTCGGAGGCGCTGTTGGGACTCGCTCATGACACGGGGATGGGAAGGGTGGGCTTTGAGTCTGACCATGTCAGCGTTGCGACGTACCACGGTTGGCGCGACGAATTCGGCGGGTTGTCGCTGACACCGGTTGCTCGAGTTGTTGAGCTGTTGCGAGTCGTGAAAGACGATTTCGAGATGGACTTGCTCCGTCGCGCCTGCGCGATAAGCGATGAGGCTCTGGCGCTATTGATTCCTGATGTTCACGCGGGGATGTCGGAGCGCGCTGTGGCGCGTCGGCTGGACTCGTTGATGTTGGATCTCGGGGCCGATGGCATCGCGTTTGAAACCATCTGCGCCACCGGCGAGAATTCTGCGGTACCGCATCACAGTCCAACGGATCGGTTTCTGGTACACGGTGATTTGCTCAAGTTGGACTTCGGTGCCCAACTGGGCGGGTATCACGCCGACATGACGCGAACCTTCTGTCTCGGCGTACCGGCGTCGTGGCAGCAGGAGATCCACGATCTCGTGCGAGCTGCGCAACGAGCCGGACGCGAAGCAGTGCGGTCCGGAGCCGACGTGGTGCAGATCGATCACGTGGCGCGCGGGGTTATCGAGGTAGCCGGTCATGGCGACCACTTTGGGCACGGCCTCGGGCACGGCGTCGGCCTCGAGATCCACGAGGCTCCGACGTTAGGGCCGCTTGGAGAAGGTATCCTCGCCTCCGGCACACCGGTCACTGTCGAGCCTGGGGTTTATCTCCAGGGTCGCGGGGGCGTCCGGATCGAGGACACCCTTCTCGTGACTGATGGTGAGCCAGAGTCCCTCACCACCAGCGAACGCGATTTGGTCGTCCTCGGCTGATCGCGCCCGTTCTCACGCAGGAGTAGCACCCGTGGCCACGACGAACGATCTGAAGAACGGCATCGTGCTCAACCTCGATGGTCAACTGTGGTCCGTGGTCGAATTCCAGCACGTCAAGCCCGGTAAGGGTGGGGCCTTTGTGCGCACGAAGCTTAAGAACGTGCTCTCGGGCAAGGTCGTCGACAAGACATTTAACGCAGGTCTCAAGGTCGAGATCGCGAACGTGGACAAGCGCGACATGACGTACCTGTACCGCGATGGCGAGTCCTGGGTCTTCATGGACGTGTCGTCGTACGACCAGATCAACATCTCCGACATTGTGGTGGGGGATGCATCGAAGTGGATGCTGGAAAATCAATCCGCGGTGGTCGCAACCAACGACGGTGTCCCGCTCTACGTCGAACTGCCCGCGTCGGTTGAACTGCTCATCACATATACCGAGCCGGGCCTGCAGGGCGACCGCTCCACCGGCGGCACCAAGCCGGCCACGTTGGAAACCGGCGTCGAGATTGCCGTACCGCTGTTTCTCACCACGGGTGAGCGCATCAAGGTCGACACCCGCGACGGGGGCTACCTCGGGCGGGTCAACTAGCACGTGTCTGCCCTGACCCGGATACCTAGCAACGGACGTACCCGCTGATGTCGGCGCGAGGCAAAGCGCGCAAGCGCGCGCTGGACATGCTGTTCGAGGCAGAACAGCGCGGCGTCCACGCTCGCGATCTATTGGCAACCCGTCTCGCCGATCCGGAGCCGCCGCTCAACCCGTACACGGCGCAATTGGTTGACGGCGTACTCGAGCACAGCGAGCGAATCGATGAACTCCTGACGACGTACGCCCAGGGTTGGACGTTGGA
>JBBRLC010000306.1:0-2753 GCA_038231595.1 Candidatus Nanopelagicales bacterium
ACCAGTCGGGTGGGTGAGACGTGAGCACGGTGTTGCTGGTTCGGCATGGGCGTACGACTGCGAACGCCAGCGGAACGCTCGCCGGTTGGATGCCCGGTGTCGATCTCGACGACAAGGGCCGCAGTCAAGCCGAGGCGCTCGCCGCGCGTCTGGGCCCCGTTCCGTTGGCGGTGATTGTGTCCAGCCCGCTGGATCGAACCCGCCAAACCGCCGAGGCACTCGCCGTGGGGCGTGAGCCCGCCGTACCGCTGCACCTCGACGAAGGAATCGGCGAATGTCGCTACGGCGACTGGACCGGAAAGTCGCTCAAGGATCTGGCCAAAGCACCGGAGTGGAAGGTGGTGCAAGCCCACCCGAGTGCGGCCAAATTTCCCGGCGACGGAGGCGAAAGCATGGCCGCCATGGCACATCGCGCGGTGGCCAGCGTGCGCAAATGGAATGACAGCCTCGGACCCGAAGCGACCTACGTCGTGGTGTCCCATGGTGACGTCATCAAAGCCATCGTCGCCGATGCCCTCGGGCTCCATCTGGACATGTTTCAGCGGCTCCAAATCGATCCGTGCTCGCTCTCGGTCGTGCACTACACAGAGATGCGCCCATTCGTCGAACGAATCAACGATTCCGGCGGCTCCGTCGCGGCGTTGATACCGCCCAAGCGCCGCAGCCGTCGCAAGTCCAAGTCCGCCAGCGGTGATGCGGTCGTTGGTGGGGGAGCGGGGGCATGACTCCGCGGATAGAATCGGCAAGATGAGCCGCAGCGTCCACCTCTTCGAGCAGCCCGACCGCTTCATCGTGGGCACCGTCGGGATGCCTGGCGAGCGTCAATTCTTCCTTCAGGCCCAAGAAGGCCCCCGCGTTGTCTCTGTCGCTTTGGAAAAGCAGCAAGTCGCGTTGCTCGCAGAACGTCTCGACGCGCTCCTCGATGAGGTTGTTCGCCGATCGACTGATTCAGTGGACATCCCGGGCTCGATGAACCCCGGACCCGATGACACCGATCCGCTGGAAACGCCGCTCTCGTCCGAGTTCACCGTTGGCGCGCTGGGACTGGGATGGAATTCTGAAACACAAATGATCGTCATCGAAGCGCACGAGTACGCCGAAGACCCAGGCGAGATCCCCGACCTCGAAGAAGACAGCGACGACGAGGACGCGCCGGATCTGTTGCGCGTGCGACTAACTGGTGCGCAAGCGCGATCCTTCGTTCGCCGCACGAACGCAGTCGTGTCAGCAGGACGCCCGCCCTGTCCCTTCTGCGAATTGCCCCTGGACCCGAGTGGCCATATTTGTCCACGTGCCAACGGTTACCGCCGCTAGGCGTTCTCCTGCACATGAGCGAGCTTGATGTTGACGTCGTTACGTCAGTGCTGCGCTCGGGAACCCTCGAACTGGATGCGCGCATGCTCGACGCGTCGAACGTGACGCTGGTTGGCAATGCGACGCTGGACGGGGTGACGATGCCATGTGTCTATAAGCCTTCGGCGGGTGAACGTCCGCTCTGGGACTTTTCCTCCGGCACCTTGTCGCGACGCGAAGTTGCGACCTACGAAGTGTCCGTGGCCTCCGGGTGGGATCTGGTTCCCATCACCGTGTTGCGTAACGACGGGCCGGCCGGTGAAGGCATGTGCCAGCTGTGGATTGAGAGCGATTCAAGCGACGTTGATCTCTTGGTCGATGTATTCGGACCTGATGAGGTGCCCAGCGATTGGCATCGGGTGATGAGCGGAAGCGGCTCCGATGGTCGGCCCATCGTGTTGGCGCATAGCGATGATGCTCGACTCAGGAATCTCGCGGTCTTAGACGCAGTTGTGAACAATGCCGATCGCAAAGGCGGGCACCTCCTCCTCGATGACACCGACCATCTCTATGGCATCGATCATGGGGTGTGCTTTCACGAAGACACAAAGTTGCGAACCTTTCTCTGGGGGTGGGCGGGTACGCCGCTGGTGGATGAGCAACTCGAGGTCCTGCGCGCGCTACACGCACAACTCAGTGACTCCGGCGGGGCGTCGACCGACCTCCGCGCGCGGTTGTTGCCGCTCCTCACGTCGCGAGAGATTGCCCGAACTCTGCGACGGGTTGACGAGTTGACCGCGGTCGGCTCGTACCCGGCCCCCTCTGATGAGTGGCCAGCTTTGCCGTGGCCCATATTTTGAACTGACGTGTTTTGATGACGCGACTGGCCAGGTGCTCTCAACGCGCGCGCCCTCGGCGCTAGGTAGGGTCACCGCCATGCAATCGTGGTCAGCGCCGGAGGTGCCAACACTGCCTGGCAAGGGATTGCAGGTCAGCGTCTTCGACTCCCGTGCCGGCGTCGTGAGTGCAACATCGCCAACTGACGTCGCCACGATGTACGTGTGCGGGATAACGCCTTACGACTCTGCGCATTTGGGGCACGCGGCGACCTATGTCGCCTTTGACTTGCTCACACGCGCATGGATGGACGCAGGTCACGACGTTCACTACGTGCAGAACGTCACTGACATTGACGATCCGCTGTTGGCACGCGCGGCCGCGACGGGAATTGATTGGGCCGAACTCGCAGCCCAGGAGATCAACACATTTTTCGACGATATGGCCGCGCTTCGGTTGGTTCCTCCATGTGAATACGTTGGCGCCGTGGAATCCATTCCGCTTGTCGTGGAGTACATCGAGGCCCTCCAGAAAGCAGATGCTGTCTACTCCGTGAATGACGACCTCTACTTTCGGGTCAGCGCAGACCACGAATTCGGTTCGTTGTCGCATCTGACTCGCGG
>JBBRLC010000307.1:0-2734 GCA_038231595.1 Candidatus Nanopelagicales bacterium
GCTCGTGCTGCCGCCGAGCGTGCCACCGCTTCGGCCGCCGCGCGAGAGACGGACATCGACGTGTCCGCTGGCGCGCTGGCGAGCCCTGCCGACACTGCCTGCAACGATCCTTCGCTGTCGACCACCATCGCCACTCGACCGGCAAAGACACTGATCCCATTGATGCGTTGGGCGAAACGGATCGCGTTGTCACCGTTGCCGACGCGGTGCACGTACTGGCTGACGAGGTCCTTGTCAGCACTGGTGACTCCGAGGGAACCGGCCAAGGCGCGTGCGTGGGCGCGTGCCGCGGCCAGTGGCGATGGACGAGATTCTTGAGCGAGGGTGGCGTCGGGAACCGTGATCGGGTGGTCCGGGTCGGTCGTGAGTCGAGTGAGTCGGCCGCGGACACCGCGGGAAATCTGAACGCCAGCCGGGTCCGCGGACCTCGCCACGGATGACCTAGCACCTGGATCGGCTGTCGACGCGCCTGCCGGAGTTGTTATGGCCGCGGTCGTGGCAGCGAAAAGTCCGAAGATGGCTAGCGATGCAACCGAAATAGTGGTGCGATAGCTCACTGAAACCCCCTTCAGGGCTCTACTCAACGGATGCCAGTTCCCCCGAGGGTCTCAGCAGTCCGATCACCCTAAAGCGTGTGCAGCAGGGATCAACTCCGCCCGCCGCCGTTCGGGTCCGATTGAGTTCCTATCGTTACTCCGTCAGGGCGAGCGCGCCGGACGCGCTGCGATTCGCTAGCGTCGCCTTCGGCGGATGCACTCGCTCGCCTTTGCCTCATCGGCCGTGGAGGACACGTGTCCATACGCCTAGCACTCGGTTTGCTCATCACGGCGGTTGCCCTGGCAATCGCGGGACGCCGGGCGTGGAGGCTCTATCGGATCATCACGTCCGGACAACCCGCCGTTGGTCGAACCGACGTACCCGCCAAGCGCGTCGAAGTTGAGGTCATCGAGGTACTCGGCCAACGCAAGTTGTTGATGTGGACGATCCCCGGCATCGCGCACTTCTTCGCTTTTTGGGGCTTCATCGTTTTGAGTTTCACGATTCTTGAAGCGTACGGCGCACTCTTCAAGGACGACTTTGCGATTCCGATCATTGGTCACTGGACCGTCGTGGCGTTCGCTGAGGATCTCTTTGCTGTCCTGGTGCTCGTCGGGTTATTGATCTTCACGATCATCCGAATCGCGCAGAACCCGAAGAAGCTCGGTCGCGCCTCACGGTTCTACGGCTCGCACACCGGTGCCGCGTGGCTGGTCCTGTTCATGATCTTCAACGTCGTCTGGACGTTGCTCCTTTACCGCGGCGCGCAGATAAACACCGGTGTCTTTCCCTATCCCAACGGTGCCTTCGCGTCCAAATGGGTCGCTGGCCTCCTGCCCGACGGCGATATCAATCAAGCTCTGGAGACAGTGGGGATCCTGCTTCAGCTTGGCGTGATCTTTGGATTCCTCGTGTTGGTGCTCTACAGCAAGCACCTTCACATTTTCATAGCGCCGATCAACGTCTTCTTCTCGCGCCGCCCCGATGCACTGGGTCCACTACTCGCGATGTATTCCGGCAAGGACAAGATCGACTTCGAGGATCCCGCCGACGACGCAGTGTTCGGTCGCGGACGCATCGAAGACTTCACCTGGAAAGGTGCGCTTGACCTCGCCACCTGCACCGAATGCGGTCGCTGTCAGTCGCAATGCCCGGCGTGGAACACCGAAAAGCCGCTATCCCCCAAGCTCCTGATCATGGACTTGCGCGATCACATGTTTGCCAAGGCGCCATATGTTCTTGCCGGCGGCGACGACATGAGCGACGACGCGAAGTCGAAACTGTCGCAGCACGCGCTGACCGAGTCGGCTCGGCCACTTGTTGGATCGCGGGAGGAATCGAACGCCGTCATCGATGAAGACGTCCTCTGGTCCTGTACGACGTGCGGGGCGTGCGTTAACCAATGCCCCGTCGACATCGAACACATCGACCACATCGTCGACATGCGCCGCAACCGAGTGATGATCGATTCGGAGTTCCCGACCGAACTGGGTGGCCTCTTCAACAACATCGAGCGCAAGGGCAATCCGTGGGGCATGAACGCCTCGGGTCGCAACGCGTGGATCGAGGAGGTCGACTTCGACGTACGCGTCTTTGGCGCCGGCGGCGAGGACGAGATACCCAGCGATGTGGACTACTTATTCTGGGTCGGTTGCGCGGGTGCCTTCGAGGATCGAGCCAAGAAGACGACCAAAGCTGTGGCCGAGTTACTCAACGTCGCTGGCGTGCAATTCATGGTTTTGGGCGAGGGCGAGACGTGCACCGGCGATCCAGCACGTCGCGCTGGCAACGAGTTCTTGTTTCAGATGCAGGCGATGCAAAACATCGAAGTTCTCAATGAGGTCAAGGCGTACAAGATCGTGGTGACCTGCCCGCATTGCCTCAACACGCTCGGACGCGAATACCCGGAACTCGGCGGTAACTACGAGGTCGTCCACCACACGCAACTGTTGTCCTCGCTCGTCGCTGAGGGTCGACTGACGCCGGTGAAACGCGTCGACGAACAAGTCACGTATCACGACCCGTGCTACTTGGGACGACACAACAAGATCTACACGCCGCCACGCGAGTTGGTGGCGGCCGTACCGGGTGTGACCCTGACGGAGATGGATCGGTCCAAGGAGACGTCATTCTGTTGTGGCGCAGGTGGTGCGCGGATGTGGATGGAGGAGCGCATTGGCTCTCGCGTCAACATCAA
>JBBRLC010000308.1:0-2712 GCA_038231595.1 Candidatus Nanopelagicales bacterium
CGCGCAAGCAGATCGATCGTGGCCCAGTTACGGACGCCTACGGCGCGGACCTGCCGCGCGTTATCGACCTGCTTCAGCAATCCCTTGCCACCGAACTGGTCTGCGTACTGCGCTATCGCCAGCACCATTTCGCGGCGTCTGGCATGAACGCCGAACCCATTGCCGCCGAGTTCCTGCAGCACTCGTTGGAAGAACAATCACACGCCGACCGACTCGCAGCGAGAATTGGCCAATTGGGCGGCACTCCGGATTTCAATCCGAACTCGCTCACGTCGCGGGCCCACTCGGAGTACAAGACCGCAGACACACTTCAGGACATGGTGACCGAGAACCTCGTCGCCGAGCGGATCGCGGTGGCGTCGTACACAGAGATCATTGGCTGGCTCGGCACAGGGGACCCCACAACGCGGCGAATGCTCGAAGACATCCTCGCGGTCGAAGAAGAGCACGCCGAGGACCTCGTGTCTTTCCGCGACGACATGGACTAGGACGACATGGACTAACTCGTACGCGAACTCGCGGTTACTTGGGCGGAATCGGGGTAACGAAGGCGTGAAACCGACTGTGGTTGGCCTCATCCCAATCTGATGAGGTTCCGGGTCTCTGTTGACCCGGTTCACTTACTTACTCGCGGAGGAACTCATGTCAACGTGGCTCATTCTGTTGATCGCTGCACTCATCGCGGCCGTCATTGGCTTCGGTACGGCAGCGAAATGGTTGTTCATCATCGCCATCGTGCTACTCGTCATCGGGCTCCTGGGTCTCGTCCGAGGCCGAGGCAACAATCGCGTCTAGCCAAGAATCTAGGAATCGCCGAAGTTGAAAGGACGAGCGTGACCACCGTTGCTGTGATAGCCCATTCAGGAAAGTCGTTCGGCGGCGGCCTCGGAGAGTTGCGCGCCGTCCTCGACGAGGCCGGGTTCGCCCAGCCACTGTGGTACGAGGTCGCCAAGAGCAGGCAAGCGCCAGAATGCGCACGTCAGGCACTGGCCGACGGAGCGGAACTCGTCTTCGTCTGGGGTGGCGACGGCACTGTTCAGCGGTGCATCGATGCCCTCGCCGGCAGCGCAACAACCATCGCGATCCTCCCTGCAGGGACTGCGAATCTGCTCGCGGGAAATCTGGGGATACCGAAGGACATCCGAGAAGCCGTCGAAATCGGGTTGCACGGAGATCGCCGCCCTCTCGATACCGGCAAGGTCAACGGTGAGCATTTCGCGGTGATGGCAGGCGCTGGCCTTGACGCTTTGATGATCAAAGACGCGGATGCCGGCTTAAAGGATCGAATCGGTCGAGCCGCGTACCTGTGGACTGGGGCCAAGAACCTCAGTGAGAGTCCCGTCCGCGCGAGGGTGGACGTTGAGGGGCGCCGGTTCTACAAAGGTGAAATCACGTGCGTCCTCATCGGAAATGTCAAAGATGTGCTTGCGGGCATCGAAGTGTTTGACGGTTCGCGGCCCGATGACGGGCTGCTAGAACTCGGAGTTGTCACCGCAAAGAGTCGGCTTCAATGGGTCCGCACACTGAGCCGCGTAGTTCTCGATCGCGCCGAAAAGTCTCCCTTCGTGGTGACGACCCGCGGTACGTCGATGCGAGTGAAGTTCGACAAGGCAACGGCGTACGAACTTGACGGCGGTGCCAGGAAACCGACCAAGAAACTCCGCATCAAGGTTCATCCGGCATCGATCATCGTGTGTGTCCCTCACCCCGATCCGCCGGACTAGTCGATGGGAAAGTCAATCGAGAACTCACCGACAGTGAGTCGATAGGAGTCATCAAATGCCCCTGAAAGCCCTCGCTTTATGTTGCTCGCTGAAGAGCAGCCCGGATGCGTCCAGTTCCGAGACGTTAGCCAATGAATTGCTCAGCGAACTCTCGAAGCACGACGTCACCGGTGAGGTCGTGCGCGTGGTCGATCTTGATATCCGTCCGGGCGTCACGAAGTCCGCCGGCGATGGAGATGAGTGGCCCGCGTTGCGGGCGCGGATACTTGCCAGCGACATCCTGATTCTCGCGACACCGATTTGGATGGGACACACCTGCAGCGTGACGCAACGCGTTCTTGAACGCCTCGATGCGGAGATTGGCGAAGTGGACGATGACGGTCGCCCCACCCTGTCTGGGAAGGTGGCCGCGGTCGCCGTCGTCGGGAACGAAGATGGCGCCCATCACGTCAGTGCCGAGCTGTTCCAAGCGCTCTCTGATGTGGGCTTCACCATCCCTGCGGGTGGGCCCACCTATTGGGTGGGGGAAGCGATGGGCAAAATCGACTATCAGGACGTCACGCCGCGACCGGAAAAGACGGCCGAAACCACGGCAACGTTGGCGGCCAACGCCGCGCATTTAGCCCGGGTTCTGCACGACCACCCGTACGAAGTGGCTTCCTAGTCGGTATCGATCGACCGAGACCGCGTCGTTAGCCTCACCTCGTGCGCGACTTGTCACCGAACTCGATGATGTCCTCACAACTGGCAGCCAGCCCCACCAGAGCCCTCAACCTTCTGGATACTCAGTACGGCAGTTGGGCGGCGAAGACTGGGAACAATCTGTCTCGCAGGCGATAGCGGAGCACGAACGTACCGGCGAAGACGTCCGGCACAGCAGGCGCGCGGCCAGTGCAGCGAGGAAGCGACCATAGGGGGATCGTCACCGAGCCCACCAAGCCCGCGGCCGCAAGTACCGACCCGCAGGCTGTGAACGCAACGCATCGAA
>JBBRLC010000309.1:0-2704 GCA_038231595.1 Candidatus Nanopelagicales bacterium
AAGGGACGCCACCACACCTTCGTGCTCGTTCCCGGCAAGCAGTTTCACACCCACAAAGGCGCACTCGACCACGATGCGCTAATCGGTTCGTCGCAAGGCGTCGTGATGACATCAACTGGGGGGATGCAGTACCTCTGCTTGCGCCCGTTGCTGTCGGACTTCGTGTTATCCATGCCTCGCGGTGCAACTGTTGTGTATCCCAAGGATGCCGCGGCAATCGTTGGCATCGCCGACCTCTTCCCAGGTGCGCGTGTTGTCGAAGCGGGCGTGGGATCTGGGGCATTGACGTGTTCGCTGCTGCGCGCGGTTGGGGATCAAGGGATGGTGCATTCCTTTGAACGTCGCGCAGACTTTGCCGAAATCGCAGCGACGAACGTGCACACATTCTTTGGTTCCGATCACCCGGCGTGGACGCTGACCGTGGGCGATCTGTCCGACGCTCTGCCCGAGCACCACTCGTCGACGATTGAAGATTCCAACGTCGATCGAGCCATCCTCGACATGCTCGCACCCTGGGAATGTCTCGACGCGGCCGCTGATGCGCTTACACCGGGGGGCGTGTTGGTGGCGTATGTCGCGACTGCGACGCAGTTGTCGCGCACCGTTGAAACGCTGCGTACAGCGGGTCGCTGGACTGAGCCCAAGGCGCTGGAACTGATGCTGCGGACCTGGCATCTCGAGGGGTTATCGGTGCGTCCGGACCACAAGATGATCGGCCACACCGGGTTTCTCGTCTCGACCAGACGGCTGGCGGACGGAACGGTCCTGCCCGTACGCCGTACTCGCCCCGCAAAGGGGGCCTACGGCGAGGATTATGAGGCCGCCGGGTCCAAGGAGGCTTAGGCCAGTTCGATACGCCAGGCCGGTAGGTAAAGGTCACGAGAGGGTGACGACCCGCCCGGGGGGCTTTCGACAGAGTCAACTAGTGCCGACGTGGGTAGGGTCGAATTCAACGACCTCGCTGGAGGCTGGCCACATGGCGCACGACGACGAGACTGACGGTGGTTCCACCGCGTACAACCACGGCCGAGGGATCTCGGGGGAGCGCGGTACTTCGATTGAATCGCGCCTCACGTCAATGCAGGCAGAACTCGCCGCAGCGACTGCTCAGAACCAGCGACTCGTGGCCACTCTTCGTGAAGCACGCGATCAGATCATCACGCTGAAAGAAGAGATCGATCACCTCGCCGAACCACCAAGCGGCTATGGCGTCTTCGTCGAAGCTTTCGACGACGGCACGATTGACATCTTCACCGCCGGCCGCAAGATGCGCGTGGTCGCATCGCCCGAGGTTGATACCGAGTCGCTGCACCCCGGCCAAGAAGTCGTACTCAACGAGGCCCTCAACGTCGTCGCCGTACGTTTGTATGAACGCCATGGCGAAGTCGTAATGCTCAAGGAAATTCTTGAAGACGGTGTTCGCGCGCTCGTCATGGGTCACACCGACGATGAGAAAGTCGTGTTCCTGGCCGAGCCACTCCTCGGCTCACCGTTGCGCCCCGGCGATTCGCTATTGCTGGAGCCGCGATCGGGCTACGTCTTCGAACGTATTCCGAAGGCCGAAGTTGAAGAACTCGTGCTCGAAGAAGTTCCAGACATCGACTACGGCGACATTGGCGGGTTGGCGGCGCAGATTGAAGACATTCGCGACGCGGTCGAACTGCCGTACCTGCACGCCGATCTCTTCCGCGAGCACAAGTTGCGCCCGCCCAAGGGAATCCTGCTCTACGGCCCTCCCGGATGTGGCAAAACGCTGATCGCGAAGGCAGTAGCAAATTCACTGGCGAAGAAGGTTGCCGAAGTTACGGGGCAACCGGAGGGTCGCTCGTTCTTCTTGAATATCAAAGGCCCCGAGCTGCTGAACAAGTACGTCGGTGAGACCGAACGACACATCCGCCTCGTCTTCCAGCGAGCACGAGAAAAGGCCAGCGAAGGTATGCCGGTCATTGTGTTCTTTGATGAGATGGATTCGCTCTTCCGGACTCGCGGATCAGGTGTGTCCTCGGATGTCGAAAACACGATCGTGCCGCAGTTGCTGTCCGAGATTGATGGCGTTGAGGGACTCGAGAACGTCATCGTCATCGGTGCATCCAACCGCGAAGACATGATCGACCCGGCAATCCTTCGTCCAGGTCGTCTCGACGTGAAAATCAAGATCGAGCGCCCTGACGCGCAGTCGGCCGCTGACATTTTTTCGAAGTACCTGACGCCGGATCTGCCGCTGCACGAAGAGGACCTGTCCGAGCACAACGGCTCACCAGAAGCAACGTGTGCGGCCATGATTGGTCGCGCGGTCGAACGGATGTACTCCGAGTCCGACGACAACCGCTTCCTTGAGGTCACGTACGCCGATGGCGACAAAGAGGTCCTCTACTTCAAGGACTTCAACTCCGGCGCCATGATTGAAAACATCGTGTCGCGGGCGAAGAAGATGGCGATCAAGGACTTGCTCGAGCACAAGCAGCGCGGTATTCGCGTGCAACATGTGCTCGCGGCTTGCCTCGATGAATTCCGTGAGAACGAGGACCTGCCGAACACCACGAACCCGGATGACTGGGCCCGGATCTCGGGCAAGAAGGGTGAGCGAATCGTCTTCATCCGCACCCTGGTTCAGGGCAAGCAAGGCACCGAGGCCGGTCGCTCGATCGACACCGTCGCCAACACCGGCCAGTATCTCTAACCCCTCCCTAACCCCTTCGTTTCT
>JBBRLC010000310.1:0-2699 GCA_038231595.1 Candidatus Nanopelagicales bacterium
ACTTCAGCGACAGCACGACAGAGCAACTCGAGGTCGTCACCAATGTCCTCGTCGATTTCCTTCCTTGGCGCAGTCGCTGCGGCAACGTCGTCGCGGTAGGTCGGTGCCATTTGGTCCTTACAGTGCGCGACGATCGCCCGAATCTCAGCCTCAGTGACGTACGCCCCTTGGATGCGCATGGCCTTGTTCATGCCTGCCGGAAGAAAGAGACCGTCGCCTTGCCCGACGAGTTTTTCTGCTCCCGGCTGGTCCAAGATGACCCGGCTGTCGGCCAACGACGACGTCGCGAATGAGAGCCGGCTCGGAACGTTGGCCTTGATGAGTCCGGTCACCACATCAACGCTGGGCCGCTGGGTCGCAAGCACGAGGTGGATGCCTGCCGCGCGCGCGAGTTGGGTGATCCGCACGATGGCGTCTTCAACGTCGCGAGGCGCAATCATCATCAAGTCCGACAACTCGTCAATGATGATGAGCAGGTAGGGATAGGGCGCGAGCTTTCGTTGGCTACCTGCGGGCACCTTGATCGTGCCGGACTTCACGGCCTTGTTGAAGTCGTCAACGTGGCGGAATCCGAATGCCGCCAGGTCGTCGTACCTGGTGTCCATCTCCTTGACCACCCATTGCAGGCAGTCGGCTGCGCGCTTGGGGTTAGTGATGATGGGCGTGATCAGGTGCGGAATGCCTTCGTACGCCGTGAGTTCGACGCGTTTGGGGTCGACCAGCACCATGCGTACCTCAGCGGGAGTGGATCGCATCATCACCGACGTGATCAGTGCATTGATGCACGACGACTTCCCGGCTCCGGTCGCACCCGCAACCAAGATGTGCGGCATCTTTGCGAGGTTGGCGCACACGAAGCCGCCTTCTACATCCTTGCCAAGGCCGACGCTGAGTGGGTGATGGTCGTTGGTCGCCACCGGTGAACGCAGTAGATCGCCGAGGCTGACGAGCTCACGGTCGGTATTGGGAATCTCGATGCCGATCGCTGACTTGCCCGGGATCGGCGTGAGGATTCGGACGTCGGCGCTCGCAACGGCGTACTCGATGTTCTTCGTCAGCGCGGTGAGACGTACCACCTTGACGGCCGGGCCAAGTTCGACTTCGTAGCGGGTGACTGTTGGTCCGCGCATGAATCCGGTGACTCTGGCATCGAGGTCAAATTGTTCAAAGACCGCAGTCAACGACGCGATGACGGTGTCATTGGCCTTGGTTCGAGCTTTGTGTGCGGCGCCCGGCTTGAGCAGGCTCGGGTCAGGCAAGTGGTAGGTCACATCTCCAGGAAGCGGGAGCTGCTCGCTCGTCGTCGCATGTGCGAATTCGTCGACGCCGAACCCACGATCAGGCACGTCGACTTCGGCGGGATCGGGGGCATCGACTGGGGGTAACTCGATCACAACGGTGTGCGGCGAGGTGTCGTGCTCGGTCGGCACTGATGGTGGCGAAGCAACGTCGCGGGTCAGGTCGATCTCGGCGGCGGCGTCGGCGGCGTCGTCGGTGAGATCGATGAGGCGGCGGCGATCCAGGAGCCGGCGCACGCCCGTCGCTGGTCGTCGAGCGGACGTTTCGGTCGCATCCTCGGCTGGTTCGTACTCGTCAGCGTTGTCGTCGTCAGCGTCGTAGTCGGATTCGTCGTATTCGTCGTATTCGTCGTCGTATTCGTCGTCGTTTTCGTTATCGTTTTCGTGATCGTTTTCGGAGTCTTTCTCGCCTTCGGCGTCGATCGCCTCCTCACTGCCCGCGCGGCGCAACAGCAAGCGATCCCAGAGTTCTGCGAGTCGCTGTGGGACAGCAGTCACCGGCGTTGCGGTCACGACGAGCAGACCGAATACGAAGAGAACCAACAACAACAGGATCGCTACGGCGTTTCCGAGGGCCGCAACGATGGGTGCGGAGATTCCCCAACCGAGCCAGCCACCTGCTCCGCGCATCGCGGCGGCTCCGGCGCCTGGGGTTGGCGCACCTTGAGCCACATGCCAAATTCCGACTACAGATAACACGAGTGCTGTTCCACCGATCGAGATGCGACCGGTTGCGGCGCTTTCTTCAGGGTGCCGCATGATGCGGACGGCGAATGCGATCAGCAGGAGTGGAACGAGCCAGTCCAAGGCTCCGACTGCACCACTGACGATCGCCGCCAAGATATTCGCGAAGGTCCCCGTGATCCCCCACCACGCGACAGACGCGACCACGATCGCGAGTCCGATTAGGGCGAGACCGAGGCCGTCACGTCGATGCGCCGGGTCGAGTTCGCGAGCTCCGCTGCCGAGACGTCGCGCACCGCCACCGAGCAGTCGAGCCAGGCCGGACCAGGCGGCGGCGCAACCGTCGAGGATCTTGTGGCCAACCCGCGTCGGGAAGCCATAGCCGATTTTGGGGTACCCCTTCCGAGCAAGCGTACGACGCTTGGTCGCGCGAGTTCCACTCGATCGGGATCTACCGGATTTGGCGGATTCGCCGGATTTACGCAGCGCGGGAGAAGAGCCCGACTTCGTGCTGCGGGCGCGCGAAGGTGCGGGCGTACGAGTCGCCATGTTGGCAGGCTAGTCAGCGGTGGCGTACCCAGCCGTACGCCACGCCCAAGACGGCGGCGCCCTCCACATTCGGTGCAGGGCGCCGCCGTCTTGAGTTGCAGGCTTGTGTCGTCCTCAGGCGTGCGCCGTACTGCGACGACGCGATTTACCACTGAGCGGGCGCGTGGC
>JBBRLC010000311.1:0-2694 GCA_038231595.1 Candidatus Nanopelagicales bacterium
GTCGTCAACACCCACGATCGCAATGTCGCGTCTCGTTTGGACGCCCAGTGGAGACTTCGAGACGGAGCAATGGAATCCGTAGAAAAGTACGGATCGCAGTCGGACAACCACGGCTCGGAAACCACATCATGATTTTTGCCTGGCTTCGTGGCCTGCTCACTCGACGCAGGGGTCGGCTCGCCGCAGCCGCCACTGGCGTCGCAGTTGCAGTGGCGCTGCTGGCCTCGCTGGGCGCCTTTCTCACGGCATCAAAAGCAAGCATGACCCAGCGAGCTGCGAGCTCGGTTGTTGTCGACTGGCAAGTCCAGGTTGCTGCTGACGCCGATCGGCTAGCCGTACTCGATACGGTCTCGCATGCCCCCGGGGTAGTCGCCGCGGTACCCGTGCGATTCGGGCAGACATCAGGCCTCGTGTCAACCACGGGTGGGACGACTCAAACCACTGGGCCGGGTGTAGTGCTCGGCGTACCAGCGGGATATCGCACGACCTTTCCCGGTGGTGTACGCCAACTTGCCGGCGTGGTAGCGGGTGTTCAGATCGCTCAACAGACCGCCGCGAATCTCCACGTTGTTCCCGGCGATCGCATCACGATCGGTCTAGCCGGGCAGGTAGCACAGACGTTGGTCGTCGCCGGCGTTGTCGATCTTCCTCAGGCTGATTCGCTTTTCCAAAAGGTCGGTGCGCCTCCACAGTCTCAACTGGTCGCACCGCCGGACAACGTGCTTCTCGTGCCGACGTCAACGTTCGAGCGGGTGTCCGCCGGTCTCGGTGCGAGTCGCCCTGACCTTGTCACGACCCAAATTCATGTCTTGCGAACTCACGACCTCCCTCCCGATCCGTCGGAGTCGTACACCGTGGTCACGGCTGAAGCCCACAACCTTGAGGCAGCCCTTGCGGGCTCCGGCTTGGTGGGGGACAACCTCGGCGCGGCCTTGGGCGGCGCCCGCAAAGACGCGCTGTACGCGCAGGTGCTCTTCCTCTTCCTCGGTCTCCCTGGCGCGGTGCTTGCTGGCATGCTGACGGCCGCCATCGCGGCATCGGGGTCGGTACGTCGACGTCGAGAGCAAGCGCTGTTGCGAACCCGTGGAACGAGCATTCGTCAAGTCGTCCGACTGGCTTGTGTGGAGGCTGCGGTGGTCGGTGTGATTGGAGGTGCCTTTGGTCTTGCTATCGCGGCACTTGTCGGCCGAATTTCCTTCGGTACGTCGACGTTTGGCGCGTCGACGGGAAGTGCGACGCAGTGGACGATTGGTGCCCTGCTGATCGGGCTCGTGATCGCGGGCGTGACGGTGGTCGCGCCGACAGTTCGAGACTTCCGTTCGACCACAGTCATCGGTGCGCGGGCACAGACTGCTCGAGACGGCGCGCCTCGATGGATGCGCTTTGGCCTGGACTTCCTGTTGCTCGCAACCTCGGGGGTCATCTTCTGGATCACGAGCAGCGACACCTATTCGCTCGTGTTGGCGCCCGAAGGCGTCGCGAGCATCTCGGTGAGTTACTGGGCCTTCCTAGGCCCCGCGCTGTTGTGGCTTGGTGGGGGACTGCTGGTGTGGCGCATTGCTTACCTAGTCCTCGGACACGGACGCCCAGTGATCACGCGGTTGGTTCGACCGCTTACCAGGAATCTCGCGTCGACGGCGACCGCCGGAATTGTTCGGGAGCGCAAGAACTTGGCCCGCGCGATCGTCTTGCTGGCCTTGGCCCTCTCGTTTGCCATGTCCACCGCAACTTTCAACGCAACGTATCGCCAGCAAGGTGAAGTCGATGCGCGGCTCACCAACGGTTCTGACGTCGCCGTCACGATCTCCCCGGGGACCGTCGAGGGTCCAGGTGCTGGCGCCAAGATCGCGACGGTGCCAGGCGTTGTGTCGGTCGAACCGATTCAACATCGTTTTGCATACGTAGGCGCAGATCTTCAAGACCTCTATGGGATCCGGCCATCCACCATCGTCGCGGCGACATCGCTCCAGGATGCCTATTTCCAAGGCGGTACGGCGACGGAGCTGATTGCGCGCTTGAAGAACCAGCCCGATTCGCTACTCGTCAGCGATGAAACGGTGAAGGACTTCCAACTCAGTCTCGGCGATCTCATCAAATTGCGATTGCAAGACGGACAGACCAAGAAGTTCACGACTGTTCCATTCCACTATGCGGGTATCGCCAAGGAGTTCCCGACCGCACCGCATGACAGTTTCTTCGTCGCTAATTCGGACTACGTGGCCAAGGCCACCGGCAGTGATGCTGTGGGGGCTTTCCTGGTCGACACCGGAGGTCAGAATCAAGCGGAGGTCGGCCAAGCAATTCAGGCGAGGTTAGGCCCCGCCGCAACAGTCACGAACATCACCACGACTCGTTCGACCATCGGATCGAGTCTCACCTCTGTCGATCTGGCAGGGCTCACCCGCGTTGAGTTGGCCTTTGCTCTTGTTCTTGCTGCCGCGGCAGGTGGACTGGTCTTCGCCCTCGGGCTCGCCGAGCGGCGCCGTACATTTGCCATTGCTTCGGTACTGGGCGCCAACGGTCGCCAACTTCGCGGCCTCGTCTTCAGTGAGGCTGTCGTCGTGATGACCGGCGGGCTCATCGCCGGATCGGTGATCGGCTGGTTGCTCTCCCAAATGCTGGTCAAAGTTCTTACCGGAGTCTTCGATCCTCCGCCCGATTTGCTCGCAGTGCCGTGGCTCTACCTCGGTGTCA
>JBBRLC010000312.1:0-2684 GCA_038231595.1 Candidatus Nanopelagicales bacterium
GACCGGCAGAACCCGGCCGTGAGCGCCCAACAGCGCAGCGACCCAATCAAGCCCGGTGACCACGTTGTCGGTTTCTTCCCACAACGCGGCGATCAGCAAGTTGCCGACGGCATGTCCGTGCAGATCCCCGTCAGCCACGAAGCGGTGCTGGATCACTCGACTCCATGATTGCCCCCAGGCATCGTCGCCGCAGAGCGCGGCGAGCGCCATCCGAAGGTCACCCGGTGGAAGCACGCCCAATTCGCCCCGCAGTCGCCCGCTGGATCCCCCGTTGTCACTTACACCCACCACCGCGGTGAGGGACCCCGTCACCTGGCGTAGGGCACGCAGCGAGGCCGCCAATCCGTGACCCCCGCCGAGGGCGACGACCTTCGGCCCTGGCCCGGGTGCGCGTACGGCGAGACCATTTAGGGGGTCGCCGATTCGCTCACTGTCGTTGCCCGATGGGGTCATTCACGGCCCAAGTCACGATGCACCACGAGCGTTTCGACGCCCGCTTTGACCAGTCGGGCGGCCAGGTTCTCTGCCATGGCGACGCTGCGATGTCGACCACCGGTACAACCGATCGCCACAGTGACGTAGCGCTTGCCCTCCGCGAGATACCCATCAGCAACGAGATCGAGTAGCGACGTAAAGCGTGTCAAGAACTCTCGGGCCTGAGGCGCATCGACGACGTAGTCGTTGACCGATTCATCGAGCCCGGAGAGTTCACGCAACTCCGGCTCCCAGAACGGATTGGGCAAGAACCTGACGTCGGCCACGTAGTCCGCGTCGACCGGGATGCCGTACTTGAATCCGAAGGACATAACCGTCGCGCGGAGCCGAACGCGATCTTCGTCGTGAAAGGCGGCATCAACTTTGCGCCGCAGGTCATGAACGTTGAGCATCGACGTGTCGATAACCAGGTCCGCTTCTGCGCGCAGGTCCGCCAGTAGTTGACGCTCCTTCTCCAATCCATCGAGGACTCGTCCGGACCCCTGTAACGGGTGCGGTCGACGGCTGCTCTCAAAACGGCGTACGAGGACATCGTCGGACGCCTCGAGGTACACGATGCGGATATCGACGGATCTGCTCCGAAGCACATCAAGCGCGCTGCGCAACTCCTCAAAGAATCGCCCGCCGCGGACGTCGGCAACAACCGCTATTCGATGAACTTCCGATCCGGCAAGCACGTGATCGAGTGCCGACGGGATCAGCGATGGCGGCAGGTTGTCCATCACGAACCAACCTAGATCCTCGAGTGCACGCGTCGCCGTACTTCGACCGGCACCGGACATACCGGTCACCATCACGACCTCAAGCGAGGGACGTTCGACCCCGTCCCGGTTCACCGACTCGGTGCTCACTGCTTCACCCAAATCACTGCTTCACCCATTCTGGCCGGACTACTACCCTCCATCGTCTCGGATCTCGCCGGTCATCACGTTGACCGACGGTCCCGGCGAGTCGCCGCGTAACGCTGATGCGATCGTCGCTGCCACCTTGGGACCGATGCCTGGCACGGCCGCGATGCTTACCTCGTCCGCGGCACGGAGTTTGGTCAGGGAGGGGAAGGCCTTGCGCAGTGCCGCCCTCCGCGTGGGGCCGAGGCCAGGGATGTCGTCAAGCACGCTGTGCGTCATGGACTTGCTGCGACGGGCCCGGTGGTGAGTGATGGCAACGCGATGGGCTTCATCGCGAATCCGCTGAAACAAGTACAGCCCTTCGCTGGATCTGGGCAAGACCACTGCATCGTCACGTTGTGGGAGCCAGATCTCTTCGCGTCGTTTGGCCAGGCCGCACACCGAGATGTCGTCGATCCCCAGCTCCTCGAGGGCCCGTTGAGCAGCCGCGACCTGCGGTTGGCCTCCGTCGACCACGAACAGGCTCGGTGGATACGCAAACTTTCGCGGGGCCGAGTCTCCAGTAATTTCGCCGGACAAATCACTGCTGCTCAGTTCGCCGGAACCCAAATCTGCGGAACCTAACTCTGCGGAACCCAACTCGCCGGACTCGACCTTGTCATCGAGGTATCTACGGAAGCGTCGGGTGACGACTTCGTGAATTGCGCGAACGTCGTCCTGACCCTCGAATCCCTTGATCACGAATTTTCGGTAGTCCGACTTGCGCGGTAGTCCATCTTCAAAAACCACCATCGACGCGACCACTGAGGTGCCCTGAAGATTCGAGACATCGATGCATTCGATACGAAGTGGAGGGTCGGGCAGGGCCAGCGCTTCTTGGATCTCGGCCAACGCCTGACTGCGAGTGGTGAGATCCCCCGCGCGACGAATCTTGTGCAACGCCAGGGCTTGAGTGGCATTTCGTTCGACCGTCTCAAGCAGATCGCGTTTGTCCCCCCGCTGCGGCACCCGCAGGCTCACCAAACTCCCGCGGCGCTGCGAGAGCCACGCGCTGGCAGCCAGTGGTTCAGGCGGGAGGGTCGAGACGAGGACTTCGCGCGGAATCCCCTCCGCCGATTCTTCGCCGTACAACTGCAGCAAGAGTTGCTCGACCAAGGTCGCGGGATCGAGATCCTCGACCTTTTCGACAACGAACGCGCGCTGCCCGCGGATACGCCCACCTCGTACGTGAAAGATCTGCACGACCGCTTCGAGTGGATCCTCCGCCAGCCCGATGAGATCCGCGTCGGTGCCATCGCCGAGAACCACCGCGTTCTTTTCCAGCGCTCGACTCAGGGCGGC
>JBBRLC010000313.1:0-2675 GCA_038231595.1 Candidatus Nanopelagicales bacterium
AGTCGACGATGACCGCCTCAGGCTCGACGCTTCCGTGATAGCGGACGCGTCCGTCGACGCGGACGCCGACGGACTCCGTCATCGCGGCGTCCACGCTGATGATTGTTGGAACCTGGACCAATCGCTTGCCGGTCTTCCACGCGAGGTACTTCGCGGTGTCTGCGGCGGTCCCGCCACCGATACCGACAATCACCTCGGAGGCATCGGGCTCGCCCTCGACCAGCCCATCCAGCGTGGCAACTTCCATGTCCCACGCGTGGATGAGTCGAGTCGGCGCGGGTACTGCGTCGCTTATCGACGACCATGGCGGATCGTGCACAACGGCAGTCCACGGACCAAGCCCCGAGATGTATTCAACCGCCGAGGCCTCTACTAGCCGAAATGGTGAACCGACGACAGGACCCATGGTCGCGCCAACAGTGATCTCAGACATGCGCACCTTCGGGGATCAACGACAACAACGCATCAACCACGATGGGTCCCGTCTTTGGCCCCACCGACATGGACTCTTCGTACTGCTTGCCTGGATCGCGATAGTCGCGGGGGAATACGAAATCCTCTTCGGGAAGAATGTAGCCAAGTTCATCATCGGCAAGCCCGACGATGACCGGTACGCGGGCTCCCGCGCGTCGCATTGCGGCCTTGATGTGCAGCCCGAGCTTGGGGAGCAACTCACCGGGCACGCCAGCGAACATCACCGGACCCACTTGGGCGAGGCTCACTTCGGTGAGCAGTTCGCCGTCGCGACGTTCTGCGGAATCGACCAATTCCAGTTGCTCGGCCAGTTCGTAATTTGGGTTGTGAATCGGCATCGTGATCTCTCGGCGCACGAACGTCACGGTGCCAGATTCGATGGGCGAGTCCGCCAACGCAGTTGAAACCGCAGTCGCAAGTACTGCCCCAAAGCGTTGCGCTTCAGCGTGTGTGCGAATTTCAGTCCGCGGTGAGAGCATCCCGCCAAGGGCGCCGGATACAAACACAGCGACGCCACCATCTCGTGATTCCACCGCGCGGCATAGATGCCCCGCATAGTCGGCGGTGATGTCAGTGTTCTCCGGCGTGACCACCTCGGGGTGACACGGGTACGACATAACCGTCGCAATGATCTCCCCGTTGATCGATGCCAACCGGAGCACCGAGAATTCGTCGTCAACGACTTCGGGATCGCGAAAGTTCTCAACGAGCGATGGGACCGAAGTACTCCCAGCGACGAGCGTCGCGGGGGTAAGCCGCTTCACGGCTGCTGCTTGAGAGGCCTCGATCGCATCGCGAACTCGTTGCACGTAGTTTAGATCGCGCCCCGTCACGTGCTCCTCGGGTCCCCACAGTCCAATGGTGTCAGGGCCGTGATGCGTGTGCGTCGCCGCGACGACGCGAGCGCCTTTGTTGGCCTTGACCCGAGGTAGCCCGATCGAATCGACCGCGGTCAGGACGTACGGCTCACCGCGACCATCGGAGACTGCGACGGTTCGAATGAAGAGGTCATCGTGGACGGCCAGCGCGCGTCGATTGGAGTCGAACCCGGCCAAATAGACAGGCTTGGAGACGTCTGGTGTGATGACGCACGCATCCGCGCCGGCGCGAAACGTGGAGGTATCCGAGTCGTTCATTGCAACTCCGCTTCAGCAGGTCCAAGGCGTACGAGCGCGATCTGCCATGGTCGAAGTGCGACGCTGATCGCACCGTCTTCGATCGCCAGGGTACCCACGGGATCACCCGCTACTCCCACAAGTACGGCACCCCTCGATGCGTCGTCATCGAGCGCCGAGAACGTAGAGATCGTCGGCTGATCGCTGAAGTTCACGATGTGCGCCGTGCGCTGGCGTGGGTCAAATCCGGGAACGACTGCAGACAGCGTTGCGCCCGATAGTGCGAACGGTGCTGGGCGACCAAGCACGGTTCCGACTGCGCGGGGCGTCGTGGTGACCACGGGACGTTGCAGTCGGCGAGCAAGATCGGCCGAGTCGGTGTCCGACCAGCGCGCATCAGCGATCTTGACCACGAATCGTTGCGTGACGGGCCCAGGAATCTGGCCCCCAGGCGTGGGAACTGGAGGGCCAGCCTCCCAACGACGACAGCGCAGGTCGTATCGCGACAGGAATCCGAACGCACGCAACAAAGTGAGCTCGATTTCCGCCTGACCGGCGACATCGTGAACTGCCTGAAATTCGCTCACACCGTCAACAGCGACGCAGACGACACGATCTCCATCGGTCGCACCGACGAATCCTTCGACGGGGAAGTTTGGTTGTGAGGTTCCATCAAGCACACCCTGCTCGATCTCGCCGCGTGCGACGCGATCTAGCTCGGTGTCCTCAATGGGACGTTCCATCATCATGAACGCGGCGTCGGCCTTCGACGTGGATGTCTTGATTCCGGTCGGGATCACGACCCGAAGTCGGTGATCCTCGGCTCGGTTGTCGACGGTGACCTCGACATGCACTTCACCCGGTGCGACATGGGGAAGCAGTACGTCGATGGTGACTGCGTTGTCGATGAGGTACGCCGTACGCGATGCGCGATCATCTTCGAGTGCACGAGGAGTTGTGAGGAGCCCCGAAACTTCCAGTCGAGGACCGAGTGGATCGGGACAAACGCGAGTTTTTACCTCGCGCAATCCCGTTACCGCAATATCGCGCGGAACTGGATCGAAGTCGTAGGAATCGCCGCGGTCG
>JBBRLC010000314.1:0-2647 GCA_038231595.1 Candidatus Nanopelagicales bacterium
CGTCCGCCCGAATGAGAACATCGCCAACCCACACTGAGTGTGCGCCGTCACCTTGCAACGCGCCCTTGTAGACCACGTCGCTGCGACAGTTCGCGACGCCATGATCGACGAAAAGGCGATGTTCGAGGTGCTGGCCCGCGTCGCCGAAGAACAAGCCCAAGAGCTCTGCGTCTCCGCCCGGACCGGTGTAGTCGACGGTGGAGACAAGCCGTAGGACGTCACCACCAAACGATGCAACCAGCTGCGAAACTCGCGCGTCGCGATCCAGCCTGGTATGAATTCGGCCCAGGTGCGCGGCGTTCCGATCCCACAACTGGGCACTGACAAGCGTCAACGAACCGCCTTGACCAACTGACACCTCGACGTTGCTCGCCAGGCGTGCGCTGCCCTCGTAACGCAGGACGACGACTCCTGACGCGCCCTCTTCGACGATCACGCGGATGTGACCGTACGAGATTGTTCCGCTCTCGGTACCAGTGACAGTGATCGTCGTCGGGCGATCGGAGTTGACACCTCGCGGAATCGTGATGACCGTCGCTTGGTCAAAGCCGACCCATGCTAGTGCGCTCGCGCGGTCGACGGGGATGAACGCCACGCCGAGCCGCGCGTCGTCCCGTCCAACCTGTTCCACGGAAACCTCGTCGATGCCCTCGACACGGACCGTGAAGCCACTCGACGCCGCAGAGGCTCCTGCGAGCAGATCGCGGACGCGAGCCGAGGGCGTGAAGCGCCATTCCTCCTCCCGGAAATGGGGCATCGGAAAGTCGCCCGGGTCAAAGGAGGCCCGGATTTGTCCTTTGTCGCGCGCGGGCGATCCCCCGGGTGATGCAATCACCAAGTTCTCACTCGCGAGCGTGTCAGTAGCAGCAGACATGTATCAGCCGACCGCGCCTTCCATTTGCAATTCGATCAACCGGTTGAGTTCAAGCGCGTACTCCATCGGAAGTTCGCGCGCGATCGGTTCAATGAACCCGCGCACGATCATCGCCATAGCATCGGCCTCGCTCATCCCGCGCGACATCAGATAGAACAATTGCTCCTCGCTGACCTTGCTGACCGACGCTTCGTGTCCCATCGAGACGTCGTCCTCACGGACATCGACGTACGGATAGGTGTCGGAGCGCGAAATGTCGTCGATGAGCAGGGCGTCGCAGCGCACGGTCGAGCGGGAGCCGTAGGCGCCTTCTTGAATCTGGACGAGGCCGCGATACGACGTGCGACCACCGCCTCGCGCGACAGACTTCGAAATGATGCTGGAGGACGTGTGCGGTGCAGCGTGCACCATTTTTGCTCCCGCGTCTTGATGCTGACCTTCGCCGGCAAATGCGATCGACAGCGTTTCGCCGCGCGCGTGCTCGCCGACGAGCCAAACGGCCGGGTACTTCATGGTGACCTTTGAGCCGATGTTGCCGTCGACCCATTCCATCGTGGCGCCTTCATGGGCGATGGCCCGCTTCGTGACCAGGTTGTACACGTTGTTCGACCAGTTCTGGATCGTCGTGTACCGGCAACGGGCGCCCTTCTTCACGATGATCTCCACGACAGCGGAGTGCAGACTGTCGGACTTGTAAATCGGCGCCGTACAGCCCTCGACGTAGTGCACATATGCACCTTCGTCGACGATGATGAGCGTGCGTTCGAACTGGCCCATGTTCTCGGTGTTGATCCGGAAGTACGCCTGCGGAGGGATTTCTACGTTGACGCCCTTGGGCACGTAGATGAAAGACCCACCTGACCAGACCGAGGTGTTCAGGGCCGCGAACTTGTTGTCGCCCACCGGAATTACCGTGCCGAAATATTCGCGGAACAAGTCCTCCTGTTCACGCAAGGCGGTGTCGGTGTCCAAGAAGATGACGCCTTGTTCCTGAAGGTCCTCGCGAATCTTGTGGTAGACGACTTCGCTCTCGTACTGGGCCGCAACACCGGCTACCAACCGTTGCTTCTCAGCTTCGGGGATCCCCAGCCGGTCGTACGTGTTCTTGATGTCTTCGGGCAGGTCTTCCCACGACTCCGCCTGCTTTTCGGTCGAGCGAACGAAGTATTTGATGTTGTCGAAATCGATACCGGTGAGGTCCGAGCCCCACGTGGGCATCGGCTTCTTGCCAAAGAGACGCAGACCCTTGAGTCGCATCTCGAGCATCCACTCGGGTTCACCTTTGCGCGCCGAAATATCGCGTACAACATCCTCGTCGACGCCGCGCCGAGCTGACGCCCCGGCGGTGTCGTTGTCTTTCCATCCGAAGTCATATCGACCGATGCCGTCAAGTTGATCCTCAACGCGGTCAGGTGTAGTTGTCATGCCGAATCCCTCCGGGAGTGGGCGTATGCGATCGATGGCTGAATCTCTCGTGCGTCTTTCGGATCAGTTGCGTGTTGGTGGGCCGGGATGTGCGTTGTGCAAACTCCATCGCCGTGCGCGATTGTGGCCAAGCGCATGACGTGGGTGCCGAGCAAGCGAGAGAAGGCTTCCGTCTCGGCCTCGCACAACTGAGGAAACTCTTCGGCCACGTGCGCAACGGGGCAATGATGCTGACACAACTGGGCGCCACCGGCGGGCGCGTATTCCGATGTCGCGGCGTAACCGTCTGCGCTGAGCGCCTCGGCCAAAAGAGCAGCCCGCTCACGCTGATCTTGTCCGACTCCGACC
>JBBRLC010000315.1:0-2623 GCA_038231595.1 Candidatus Nanopelagicales bacterium
AATTCACCCACGTCGCCGGTGTCAACGGTGCCCTCGCAGCGAGCAATGCTGTCTTAGGTCTGCGCCGCGGCGTCGACGCGACGGTCCCGCGAGTGACTTTTACGGACCCCGAATTGGCTGCAGTCGGGGAAGCAGCTGAAGGCGCCGCGAAAGTGCTGACCATGTCGCACGAGCACGTCGATCGCGCGATCGCCGAGGGTCGTACCGATGGTTTCACTCGCTTAGTTCTCGATTCCAAAGGTGTGATTGTCGGAGCCACGGTCGTGGCTCCGCGGGCGGGGGAGATGCTCGCGGAGTTGACGCTCGCGGTGCGCAAGGGGCTCACAACGCGAGATCTCGCCAGTTCAACGCATGCCTATCCAACGTTTGGTGATGGTCCCTGGAAGGCGGCCATCGACGATACGCAAACTCGGTTAGCGCAAGGCGTGACAGCGCGGGCAACGCGTTTCCTCGGGGCGATACAACGTCGGCGAGCGGAACGGCGCCGACCCTGACAGCGATCGGGCCCGAGGGTGTGCGCCAATTCCCCGACCGCGCTGGCAGGTTCGCCCTAGCGCAATATACGAAATCCGGCGATGACTCGGCCCACGGCGCTAATGCCCACGACGCCCGCCCACGCCCACGCAATAGGTACGGCGTACGACGGGATCACACACCACAGGCAGTGCACGATCACCGTCTCGGTACCTTCGGCGAGTCCACCAAGAAACGACAGTGATCGGCCGTCGTTCAACTCATGACCTGTCTTCTCAGCAAGTGACGAAAACGCCAAGAAGACTGAGCCATTGAGGTAGTACGCCAGCAGAACGACCATAAAGGGCAACAGGTCGCCGACTCCGATACCAACGCCCACAACGAACGCTCCGTAAACTGCGAAATCGGAGCAAATATCCAGATAGCCGCCCGATGCCGATGGCAAGGTTCCGCTTTTCCTCGCTCGTCGACGTGCCAATGGACCGTCTACCCCGTCCGCCAGGCAGCGGGACAGCCAGAGCAGCAGCGCTATTCCCCATAGCGCGCGCCCAGCGGCGAAGGCCGCGCTGAGACCAAGCAAGAGCCCGACCAACGTGATGCCGTTAGGGGAGATCCACGGTCGATCAAGAGCGGCAGCCACACCATCGAGGGGTCGGGTAAGGGCTCGCCGACTGCGTTGATCAAGCATGTGCCCGACATTCCTCCAATCCTGCGCATTCCCGACATAGTGGGGCACCAGTCAGGAAGCCACCCGTGTATTCACCGATCCAAATCAGGGATCACTCCGAACAGCAAAGGGCGCCTGTGGTCGCAAACTCCAGGCTAGGCGGTCGCGGCCGGGATTATTCGGCTGAATGGGGAGGCGCTCGTGGTCCGGTCCAATCGAACCCGTATGTGGGGAATTCCGACTCTGGGGCTCGTGGCAATCCTGAGTTTGGCTGCGTGCGCCGGGGCGGATTCTGCGTCCACGGCAACTAGCCCGACTGCAGGTTCGAATTGGGATTCCGTGTTGGCAGCGGCTAAGGGACAGACGGTGGACCTGTGGATGTACGGGGGTGATCCACAGGGCAACGCATACATTGACAACGTGTTGGCGCCCGCTGCGGCAAAGTTGGACGTGACGCTACGTCGGGTTCCTATCGCCGACACCAAGGATGCACTCAATCGGATTCTCGCGGAAGAACAAGCGGGTCGCACCGATGGAAGCGTGGATCTGGTCTGGGTAAATGGCAACAACTTCAGTACCGGTCAACAAGCCAACGCGTGGGCCTGCAATTGGGTCCAAACGTTGCCGAATGCGCGCTATCTCAATCCCACAGATCCGCTGCTAGTAAAGGACTTCGGGGTTCCTACGGGTGGCTGCGAGGCACCGTGGCACAAGGCTCAATTCACCCTGGTATATGACTCCGCCAAGGTGAGCGACCCCCCTTCGACTTTTGCGGAACTTTTCGTCTGGGCCCGCAAACACCCCGGGCGTTTTACCTATCCGGCGCCACCGGACTTCACCGGCTCAGTGTTCGTTCGTGAGGCCCTTTACTCCACTTCTGGTGGAGTCGCGAATGTGCCGAGCTCGTTTAGTCAGAGCGACTACGACCGTCTAACCCCGGCGCTCTATTCGACCTTGCAGAGCCTCAAATCCTCGTTGTGGCGAGGTGGCTCGACCTACCCTCGTGATCAAGCCGAACTGGACAAGTTGTACGCCGGTGGCCAAGTCGACTTCTCGATGACCTACGGGCCTGCGACCCTGACCGCGCTCGTTGACAAGGGTGCTCTACCGGCCACGACGAAGGTGCTCACGCTCGATGAGGGGACCGTCGGCAATGCTAGTTTCCTTGGGCTTGCAGCGAACGCGGCCGACTCGGCGGGTGCCAAAGTGGTCGCCAACTTGGCGATGTCCCCCGAGCAGCAGGTCGCAAAAGCGGACCCAAAGGTCTGGGGTCAGTTCACAGTTCTCGACCTGAGCCTGCTCTCCGCCGCAGATCGCGCCTTGTTTGGAGCGCTTCCGGCGTCGAAGGTTGTGCCGCCCTATGAGGTGCTGGCTCGCAACGCGAACCCCGAGTTGAATTCTGGTTGGGTCGGCCCGGTCGACGCCGGCTGGCGACGCGAGGTTCTCGGCGCGGGATGACCGATCTTGTGCATCCACTTCGCC
>JBBRLC010000316.1:0-2605 GCA_038231595.1 Candidatus Nanopelagicales bacterium
CGGCGGGGCGACCGACGCGGGCGAGACCAGCTCGGTCGCCGGTGCGGTAGCCGCTGCTCGTACGCCGTGAGATCACCGGGTACATGATCTGACTCGATGTCACAACGTGGTTGAGACCGACTGCGTGTCCGAGTTCATGCTCGACCAAGTTCCCTCGACGCAGCCCGTTACCAAAGCCGGCGCGGAAGACCGAATTGTTGGCGGCGTTGAGCACAACGAAACTGCGGCCAATGGCCCCGGTCCACGGACCGCCTGTCGACCAACTCTTGAATGCGTACCCGCCCGAGCCAGCAACGTAGCGCCCGTGAGCGTCCCGCCCGAGCAACGTGGATCGCGTCGATGAGCGTCGCTGGTTGACCCACGCGACCACGATCTCGGCATTCGTCTGCCGACTAGACCATGAACTGCCGGTAGGGATCTTCGTCGTGCCGCCGCCGTAAACGAAGGTCATGCCGGTGACTGCGCTTAGGCGGGCTAAAGCCGTGCGGACATCGGCAACTGCCGCTCGGCGTCCGGCCGCTGTGGTCGAGGACAAAGTCGCGTTGACCCGGTAAAGGATGCGGGACTGGCAGGGGTTCCACCGACCTCGAAGCGTCTGCCCATCGGGCGTCCGGACGGTGTTCAGCGAGTACGTCGTGGTTCCGGCCTCGGCAGTCGTGACCACGGCGGGGGCGCCGGCGGCAACGATTGCGCCTACGGTGGCGACGCACATCACTGCGCGGACCCCACGGTGTATCGCGATTTTTCGCACTTCCAACCCCCACGAGCGGCTCTCGGGCAAACGCCCACACGAGTTCTGCTTAGGTGATGTCGGTCGTTCGCACGATTCCCCTGAGGAGAATCCGGCAGTGTCACCCGCTCGGCAGTCACACTGATGGCCCATGCCGCGGCCCATCGAGTAGAGGAGAATCACGTGTCCGCTCGTCCACCAGTCGTCCTTGACTCGGTCGGCGGGCGCTTCACTATGTGGGCCGGAAATGCCACGCGAGTGGAGTTATGCGTCTTTGATCACTCGGGTCTGCAGCGACAGATCGATCTTGAACCAACCAACGACGGCTGGTTCAGCGGTCACCTCAACGGGGTACGACATGGGACTCAGTACGGCTATCGCGTGCACGGTCCTTGGGCCCCAGAAATCGGGCAACGATTCAACCCCGCGAAGCTGCTCGTGGACCCACGCGCACGCGCGATCACCGGTTCGTTTGTCGCCCGCGAAGAAACGCTCGGTCACCACGCGTCGGGTGAGACCTGGGAGCCGCTCGAGCGCGACGATCGGGACTCCGCACCATGGGTTCCCCGATCGGTCGTCGTGGACGAAAGTTACGACTGGGGCGACGATCAGCCGCTTGGAAGACCAGTCTCCGCGCACATTGTCTACGAAGTCCATGTGCGTGGATTCACCAAAAAGCATCCAGATATTCCTGAGCACCTTCGAGGCACATACGCCGGCCTCGCGCATCCCAGCGCCATCGCGTACCTGCATCGCATCGGTGCAACCGCGGTGCAATTCCTGCCCGTGCACCACTTTGTTGACGAGCCCGAACTGCAACACCGGGGACTGGTTAATTACTGGGGATACAACACGCTCGGGTGGCTAGCTCCGCACGCGACGTACTGTTCGGCGGGAAGCCGCGGCGAACAAGTAAACGAATTCAAAGACATGGTTCGCGCGCTGCACGCCGCCGGAATCGCGGTGCTCCTCGACGTGGTTTACAACCACAGCGCCGAAGCCGGACCCGACGGACCAACTTTGTCCCTGCGTGGCATCGACAACGCCGCCTACTACCGGCTAGACGAAAGTGGCGGTGGATACGCAGACGTCACCGGTTGCGGCAACACCCTCGATCTATCCAGCCCGCCAGCCCTCGACCTAGTGATGGAATCGTTGCGCTACTGGGTTCAGGACATGCACGTCGACGGATTCCGTTTCGACCTGACGCCCGCTCTTACCCGCGGGATCGGCGGATCGGCGATGACAGGTCCTTTCCTCGACGCCGTCCGCGACGATCCCGTACTTCGCGATACCATCCTGATTGCCGAGCCGTGGGACCTTGGCGCGGACGGCTATCAGGTGGGCAATTTCCCCACTGAGTGGGCCGAATGGAACGACAAGTACCGAAACGCACTTCGCGACTATTGGCGCGGTGAACTCGACGGCGTACGCGAACTTGGATGGCGTCTCACTGGATCCGCCGATGTTCTGCACCGTGACTCGTATGTCCGTACGTCGGTCAATTTCGTGACGAGTCACGACGGTTTCACCATGCGCGACCTTGTGTCGTACGACGGAAAACACAACGAGGCGAACGGCGAAGACAACCGCGACGGCAACAACGACAACCGCTCGTGGAACTCCGGGGCTGAGGGTGACAGCGATGACCCAGTGATCGTCGAGTTGCGCCAACGCCGAGTGCGCAACCTTCTCGCGAGCCTGCTGGTGTCTGTTGGTACCCCGATGGTTGTGGCCGGCGATGAACTTGGACGCACCCAGCGGGGGAACAACAACGGCTACTGCCAAGACAACGAGATCTCGTGGTTGGACTGGGCACCATCCGCAGGATGGGACATGGCCGATGTGCTCGCACGACTCAACGAAATACGTCGC
>JBBRLC010000317.1:0-2576 GCA_038231595.1 Candidatus Nanopelagicales bacterium
AGCGCCGTCAAGGTAGGGACGAGGTTGAACGATTGGAAGACGAAACCCACCGAATCATGGCGAAGTTTCGTCAATGCCTTATCCGAAAGGGACGTCAGATCCACGTCGCCGATGAACACCTGCCCGGAACTGACGTTGTCCAGTCCGGCCAGACAGTGCATAAGGGTCGACTTGCCCGAGCCCGACGGGCCCATGATCGCGGTGAATGCGTTCTGGGGGATCTCGGCATTCACGGAGTCCAGGGCTTTGACGGCGGTATCGCCGGATCCGTAGATCTTGGTGAGGGACCTTGCCCTAGCGGCGACTAGCGCTGATTGGCCGTTGTTGCTCTGGGCCGGCGATTCGAGGGCATCGTGATTCACGTCGTCATTCTTGCTCAGGTTCGCTGGTGTCGGGCGATTGGAGTACGACCTCAGCGTCGATCGTGGGCATGGGTGGCGGGGTCCCACCCCACTCCGGGCAGATTGCTTGGTGATCACACCAGGCGCACAGCTTCGACTTGTGCGGCAGGAATTCTCCGGACGCGAGTGACTTGTCGATGCGTTCGGCGATGGCAACGAGTTTGCGTTCGGTTGCCAGCAGATCGGCTTCGTCTGGCTCGTAGCGGAGAAACTCCCCGCTGCCGAGGTAGAGCAGTTGAAGCAATTTCGGTACTTCGCCGCGTGCACGCCAAAGAACGAGTGCGTAGAAACGCATCTGGAACATGGCTTTTGCTTCAAAGCCTTCGCGTGGCGCTTTGCCGGTCTTGTAGTCCACGACGCGCATGTCGCCGCTCGCGGGAGCGATATCGAGGCGATCGACATAGCCGCGCAGCACCAGACCGTCCGCGAGTGTGCATTCCACGCGAAGTTCGCGTTCTGCGGGTTCCAAGCGCGTGGGATCCTCGAGTTCAAAATATGTTTCGAGCAGGGGGGTGGCACTGGCCAGCCATCCGGTGACGTCAGCACCGACGGCCTCGGCGACTTCGGGCTCGGCCGCCAGCAGCCGCTCCCACTCGGGGGCCACCGCATCTAGTGCCGCCGCAAGGGTGCGGCCCTCTCGGGGCGCGTCGAAGAGCCGCTCCAGTACGGAATGAATCAAGGTGCCGCGAATGGCCACCGAGTTCGGTTTTTGGGGGAGCCGATCGACGGTGCGGAATCGAAACAGCAGCGGGCATTGCATGAAGTCCGACGCCCGCGACGGTGACAGCGACCCGACCCGGCGTGCCGGCGCCTCGGGGGCCTCATGGCCCTCACGGCCCTCACGGCCCTTGGGGACCACATGCTGTTGCGAACTCATACCGCCGACCCTAGGTCACGGGTCTGACCGTCAAGCCTCGGTTGCGTCGTGTGCAGCGTATGAGATGAGACGACATACGATCGAGCGGTGAGTAGTCCGAGCGCACCGCCGCAAGCACCGAGTCGCCCGCATTTGCGAATCGGCGGCGTACCCGTGTCGATGTCGACCTCGGGTCTCATCGGTGTCGGGCTGATCGCGTTCTTGTGGGCCGACACTTTTGCCACGCCGAGCGACCCGGGTCGCGGATGGATCCTTGCGGTGATCTTTGCCGTACTTCTCTATGTCGCGATCCTCGTGCACGAACTCGCTCACGCCGTTGTTGCACGGATGACCGGCGCTCAAGTGCATTCGATTGAGTTGTGGGTCCTCGGCGGATTCACTCGCTATGTCCCGAGCAAGACGAGCGCCTGGCGAGAGGGACTCGTGTCGGTGTCGGGACCCATCGCGACGCTCGTTGTCGCGTTTGGTTGTTGGGCTGGCGCGGAGGCACTCAGTACGCCTGGTGAGCCTCGAAGTTCGACCGCGCTGGTGGTCGCAGCACTCGGCTGGACCAACCTCATCATGGGCATCTACAACTTGTTACCAGGTCTGCCTCTTGACGGCGGTGGTGTGCTACGTGCGATTGTGTGGGGCCTCAGCGGATCGCAGCGCCGCGGAACAATCGTCGCGGCCTACGGTGGATATGTCGTCGCCGTGCTGTTGTTCATCAGTCCATTCCTGTTGGCGGCGCGCGTTGGTCGAGCACCGGATATCACCGGCGTCCTTTTTGGTGCGCTGATCGGCGCCTTCGTGGCCCAAGGCGCGAGCGGCGCACTGAAATCGGCGAACATGCAGGAACGGATTCCGAGCCTCGAAGTCCGCTCGCTTACCCGTCGGGCCATTCCAGTTGCCCGCGACGTTCCGCTCGCCGAAGCGATTCGACGCATGGTCGACGCCGGCGCCGGAGCGCTTGTGGTGGTCGATCACGAGAACAAACCGGTGGCGTTGGCTGAGGAGGCCGCTGTTGCCGCAGTGCCCGAGGCGCGCCGGCCCTGGGTTGAGATGTCCAACGTGTCGCGTGCGCTCGACCCGCGGGCCGTGTTGCCGGTGACGCTGGCCGGAGAGCCTCTGTTGCAAGCCCTTGACGCCTATGTGTCGCGCGAATACCTGGTGACTGACGAGCAGGGTCTGGTGTACGGCGTGCTCGCTCGCGTCGACGTCGAACGCGCCCTCGGCCTTCCCACCTCTAAGTAAGCAAGTAGCGTGACGACCCGTGACTGACGCCGGTACAGATCAAAGTTCGACCGGCGCGGATCATC
>JBBRLC010000318.1:0-2574 GCA_038231595.1 Candidatus Nanopelagicales bacterium
GCATTCATCCGGTGATCAAACCCGCACGGTAAGGTCGGCGCGATGTACTCGCCGTCGCCGGAATTCCCCGAACGTCCGGCCGCAGACCCGGCGGCTGGGGGTCAGTCGACCAACAATGACCGGCGCCGATTTATCCGTCGGACAGTCGCACCGGGAGTCATCGGCTCGGTAATGATCACCATCGGCTCATGGGGCGTCAGTTTGCCACCACCCACCACAACCCTCGTCGATCTACAACCCTTCGACGCGCTCAGGCACACCGCGGTCGGCCTAGGGCTGGCGCGCGCGTTGCTGATCCTGGGTACGGCGTCGTTGCTCCAGGTGTGGCTCGTCCTCGGGTACGACGTGTTGCACCACCGCATTCGCGATGTGCGCAAGATGTGGATGACGCTGGCCGCGTGGGTCGCACCACTGATGATCGCGGGACCGCTCTTCAGTCGCGACGTCTACTCGTACTTCGCGCAGGGCCGACTCATCGCGGCAGGCTTCGACCCGTACGCCAATGGCGTCTCGGTTTTGCCGGGTTGGTTCCGCGACGGGGTCGACCCGCTCTGGGGTGAAACACCCACGCCGTACGGCCCCTTCTTCCTGATGATCGAACGCGCGGTGGCAACTCTGTGTGGACCCAATCCCATTTTGGGAATGCTCATCCTTCGATTGGCGTCGATTGCGGGCATCGTGCTGATGGCGGTGTACGTGCCGCGCCTCGCGTTCTTGCACGGCATCGACCCTTCCAAAGCGCTCTGGCTTGGGGTGCTCAATCCCCTGGTACTCATGCACTTTGTCGCCGGCGCACACAACGATGCGCTCATGGTCGGCCTCATCATCGCGGGCCTCACCATGGCGGCCGAAGGCAAACCCATCACCGGTATTTTACTCGTCACATTGGGTGGTGCGGTCAAACCGATCGGGCTTGTGGTGCTGCCCTTCGCCGCCCTTTTCTGGGCCGGTACACATGCGTCGTGGCGATGCCGCATTGGTATCTGGTTTGCGACCGCCGCGATCTCGCTCGCCACGATCGTGGCCATGGGCGCCGCGATCGGAGTCGGCTTTGGGTGGGTACGTGCACTCTCGACTCCGGGCACGGTCAAGACGTGGCTCTCGCCAGCGACGGGCATCGGACTCGGGATCGGTAACTTGGCGGGCTACTTGCACCTCGGTGACGTTTACGATCCGGCCGTCACCATCACACGCGGCATTGGCATGCTCATCGCGGTCGTCATTGTCTTGCGCCTGCTACTCAAGCCCGAAGGCCGTTCGCCTGTTCGGGGAGCAGCTCTCGCGCTTGTCGCGATCGTGCTGCTCGGACCCGTAATCCAAGCTTGGTATCTCATCTGGCCACTGCCACTGCTCGCAGTCACTGGATTGCGAAAACCGTGGCACCTGCGCGCGGTCATCATCGGCACCGTCGGTTTCGTGCTCTACGGGTTGTGGGAATTCAGTGCTAGCGCGGACTGGTTCGTTGATTGGTCTGATGCGCTGACCATGTTTGCGGCAGCCGCCACAATCGTCTTGGTGGTACTCGCCAGCCCTCGCGAGCGCAATCTGGTGTTGGGAAGCCAGTTCGGCCACGGCATCGTCCCCGAAGATGCCCCGTCGCGCGCTCGCGCGGCGCAAGTCGTCGTACGCGCTCCCGCCTAGTCACGAACTTCGAAGACTTACACATGGGTACTCGTGATCTCGCCGCCGCCGGCATCGTTGGCAAGGAGTTACGTGGCTCCTACGAAAGGTGTCGACAACTCAACGCCGCGCACGGCAAGACCTACTACCTCGCCACGTTGCTGCTCCCGCGTTGGAAACGTCCCTACGTACACGCCCTCTATGGTTTCGCACGGTACGCCGATGAAATCGTCGACGACCTGTCGTCAACGGGAACCGTGGAGGAAAAGCGCACGGCCCTCCGAACCTTCGGCGATGACTTCCTGCGCGATCTCGCCCGTGGGAGATCTGACGACCCGGTGTGTCGCGCCGTCGTCGACACCGTGGCGCGCTGGGATATCAAACGCGAACACTTCGTCGCGTTTCTGCAGTCGATGGAGATGGATCTCAGCATCACGTCATACGAGACATACGAGGACCTCTACGAGTACGTCTATGGCTCCGCCGCGGTGATTGGCTTGCAGATGGTTCCGATTCTCGAGCCACTCAACGACAGTGCCTACCCGGCGGCGACCGACCTAGGAGTCGCGTTTCAACTCGCCAACTTCATTCGCGACGTGGGCGAGGACTTGGAGCGAGGTCGGGTTTACTTGCCTGAAGAAGACATGAGTCTTTTCGGCGTCACACGGGCCGATCTCGAACGCAGAATCGTGACCCCACAAATCCGTCAATTGTTGGCGTACGAGATCGATCGGGTACGCCGGCTGGAAACCCAAGCGCGACCCGGTATCGAGGCTCTGGCTCCTTCATCACGGCCTTGCATCAACGCAGCGAGGGTGCTCTACTGCGGCATCGTGGATGCGGTGGAATCCATTGACTACCAGGTGTTCGACCATCGCGCCACGGTGTCGCTTCGCCGACGTCTCACCGTCGCCGGACCCGCCTACTTCCGAGCCCGCCACCTCGCCTCCCACC
>JBBRLC010000319.1:0-2564 GCA_038231595.1 Candidatus Nanopelagicales bacterium
GACGTCGACGCAGGGGGTCGACAGTTTCGGGTCCGGCGCGACGAGCACAGGGAGGACGCGGCCGGCAGGTAACTCGGGCATAACGACCCGACCGTCGACAACTCGACTCACTGCTCAAACTCCGCAATGACAGTCGAGGCGAACCGGCTCACAACACGTCCGGTTCGACGCGAACGAGGTGTGCGTCGACCCCGATCGCTTCAGCAGTCGAGTGCAGTTGCATGTTGAGTGAGTCCAGATCCGCATCGGCGGGGAGTTCGACCTCCGCGGTGAGCAGATACAGGTTGGTTCCCAATCTTGTCGTCAGGTCTGTCACGTTGCCGCCGTGATCGGCCACTACTCGAGTCACTGCCGACACGATGCCCGGGCGATCCGCCCCGTGCACCGACAGGAGAAATGACTGTCCCGATGCGCTATCGGGTTGCCGCTCCGGCACGGGCAACACCGAAACGACAAGCCCCTCATCTCGAAGCGAAGCGACACGGGACTCGATCTCGTCGGCGGACCTGTCGGTGTCGACGATGAGAGTCCAGGCGAAGTGACCGCGCAACAGCGTCATTGACGAGTCCTCGAGATTCCCTCCGAGGTCTGCGAGCGCGCCGGTTACCTCGGCGATGATCCCGGGACGGTCATGGCCAAGGACGGTAAGCGCCAACACAGTCATACTGCGAGCCTAGGACGCGACTTCCTCATCGCCGCGCGCGGCTGACTCAAATGCGCGGAAAGGTTCGTGCATCCCCCACAACGAGGTGATGTCGCGACTGAAGAAGAAAGCAAGCGTCCAGTCCGTCACGACCGCGACTTTGCGTTGCAATGTCGGCACGCGGCTCATGTGATAAGTCCGATGCATGAACCACGCCGGAAAGCCACGAAGCCGAAGGCCAAACACCTGGGCGGCGCCCTTGTGCAAACCCAAAGCCGCCACCGATCCCGCATTCTTGTGTCGGTACTCCTTTGTTTCTTTGCCACGCAACGACCTCACGATGTTCTTCGCGAGCACAGTGGCTTGGCGTACCGCGTGCTGAGCTGTCGGGAGGCAATACTCTCCTGGCTGGGTTAGGTCAGGTACGGCACACGCATCGCCGGCGCCCCAAGCACTGCCGACACCTTCGACACTAAGGTCCGTCCGGCAGCGCAACCGGCCTTGTTCATCGATCGGAAGGTCCGTACTCCCCAACATGGGATGCGCCTTCACTCCGGCGGTCCACATCAACGTGTCCGAATCGAATTCCGTGCCGTCACTGAGCACGATGCGTCCGCCGACGCAGGAGACCAATCGGGTATTGAGGCGTACGTCAATGCCTCGACTTCGCAACTGGTCCAGGACATAGAGGCCCAATTTGGGGCCGACCTCAGGAAGGATGTGATCGCTGGCCTCGACGAGCACCCACCGCAAGTCTTGGGCGTCAATGTGGCGGTAGAAGCGAGTGGCGTAGCGAGACATGTCCTCGAGTTCGGCCAGCGCCTCAACGCCGGCGAACCCCGCACCCACTCCCACAAACGTCAAATTCCGGGCGCGGATTGCCTCATCGCGAGTTGATTCAGCAATGTCAAGGCACTCGATCACACGGTTGCGAAGTTGAATCGCCTCCTCCACGTTCTTGAATCCGGTACCCCACTCAGCCAACCCAGGGATCGGCAACGTCCGCGAGATGGAACCAACCGCCATCACCACGATGTCGTAGGGGAGTTCGTAGGCATCACCCTCGAGGGGGTCGACAACGACCACTTTGTCCGCGTGCCGGACTCGGCGGACCCAACCGGTGATGACTTCGGCGCTCCTCAGAGTCGGGCGAAGCGGGACAACAGTGTGTCGAGGTTGGATTGATCCGGCCGCCGCCTCCGGTAGAAATGGTTGGTAGGTCATGTAGGACCGAGGATCGATGATCGTCACCGTCGCTTCGCCCCGCCGAAGCAGCTTGCGCAACTTCATCGCTGTGAACAGACCCACGTAGCCACCGCCGACGATGACAATTCGTGGGGGAACTGCTGGCGAGTTTGGTGACGTCGATGATGAGGTCGGCGCATCATTTGCTGTCGGCGGGCTGGAGGGGTTCATGCCCCAAAACTACCCGCAGCCAATTGACTTAAGGGTACGAACCTGGAGTTGAACTGCAGGTTCGTACCTCAAACTACGATCTTGAACGAGCGATCTCGGTGACGCGGACGAAAATGTCATCCAGCATCGGCTCGGTGAGCTTGCCGGTAAACGTGTTCTGTTGGCTCGGGTGGTACGACGCGATCGCGACCATCTCGGTTTCCCCTCGCGACAGTGGTACTTCCACGCCAGGACCAAAACGCGGACGCGGCTTTGCCACGGCCCACCCAAGAGTCGTTGCCGCAGTGAGCAACGACGACCAGGCAAAGGAACCCAGGGCCACGGAAACGCGCAACGTCGGCGACACGATGTCGAGCTCGCGGCGCAACCAGGCTGCGCACATGTCGCGCTCGACGGTGGTCGGCTTGTTGCCCGGTGGTGCGCATCGTACGGCGGCGACCAAGCGAGTATCGATGAGTTGTTGTCCATCGTTCGCATCCGTCGAGGTCGCTTGCGACGCGAGTCC
>JBBRLC010000320.1:0-2546 GCA_038231595.1 Candidatus Nanopelagicales bacterium
ATGTTGCCCCACGGCGCGCGCCCCGCCCACACTCCACGAAGCACGACACCGCCTAGCAGCGACAGCGTCGCCAACCACGTCAGCGACATGGCGATATTTGCGGCGCGATCTCCGGATTGCGATACGCGATCGGTCTTGGCGTTGATAGCCGGTGGGGTCATTGTTGCTACGGCCCCAACGGATTGCGCACGTTGCATCGACTCGGCGTTTGCTGGCGTCGTCGTCGGTTCCCGTCGCGCTGCAAACGACGCGGCGAAGGCCACCATCGCGGCGGCGTAGGCGATCATCGCGGCATAGACCAACGCGTTGCTGTATTGAACGAGCGTCTGACTCCCAGACAAGTTCACTCACATCCCTGCTGTCATATCGACTGAGACGAGCCTAGCTCTGCTGCGTCCACACCGCTCGATGGCGACTCATCGCCAACCACGGGCTCGTCATCCGAATCCCCACCTGGCTCCTCAACAAGCACCCCCACCGACGTAGCGCTGGCCAACTGCAGATGCTCTGTCAACTCATCAACTTCCATACCCAGACCTGGGGCTTCCGCCCGCGCCAAACCAGCAACTTCGACGAGGGTACGGCCATCGCCAATTGCGCTCACTCGGACCCACATACGGCGTCGGCGTACAAACAGCGACAGCACCAGCCCGCCGATCGCGGCCATCATGGCGACGAGCGCGGCTTCTTTGCCGGGGTCGCGCGCCACAACGAACGAGCCGAACTCGATGACGCCGGTGAACCTCAACGTCCCAAGACCATTCGGCAGCACCCATGACTCACCAGGCCGCAAGGCTTTGATTCCGACTTGGGTGAGGCGCGTGGTGTCCAGCGAATAGACGCTTTGCGGTGTGCCGGTGTCGAGTCCGAGATTGCCCTTGTACGCCGCGAGGAAGACCACTGGATCATCGGCGGCGGGAAATATCGATCGCGGTCCCTGCGACGAATCCACCGGAGCTGTGGGCGTGAAGACGCCTTGAAATCCGAGTTGAGGAATCGAATCGGGTGCCTTGATGACGCCGGTGGAGGTGAAGTTGCCATCCTGAGGCAAGAACACCACCGAGTCGTCGAAGACGACCTGGCCACGTTTATCGGTGATCACAAAATGCGGCGCGTAGCCGTGACCGAGCAGGAAGACCTTCGTTCCGTTGGTGACCAAAGGCGCGTTGACTTGGATCTCTTCGACGCGTGGCTTGCTGCCTGGTTCGTCGATAACGGTTGCGGTTGCAGAGAATTCGCGAGGTGCGCCCTTTTGGCTTCCCTCGGTTTCATAACTCGCGGAGAAGTCGTCGAGGTGGACGGAAAACGGCGGCAAACTGCTCGCGTCGACGAGGCGACCGGCACTAAACGTGTCGTACTGCGTCACTTGATTCGAGAAGCCATGACCTTCACGCACGATCACTTGACCCTTGAAGCCGAACAAATTGCCCACACCAACTGCGACAAGAAGGAACAGCAATGCGATGTGAAACAGCAGGTTTCCCACTTCGCGCAGATGGCCTTTTTCGGCGGCAACCCAATGCCCGTCATCGTCAACGTCGACCCGCCAACGCTTGCCCTTCAAGTACGACTCGGCACCGCTGATCGTCGAGTTGGGCTGCTCGGTGTGGTCCGTTTCGAAAGCCCGATGCAATGGCAGACGGCCGAGGTTTCGCGGTGCCGCGGGTGGCCGCGCCCGAGCCGTACGGATGTGTTGAAGCGAACGAGGCAGTACGCAACCGGTGAGCGAAATGAAAAGCAACAAGTAGACGGCGGCAAACCACGGTGCCGCGAACACGTCGAAAAGCCCGAAGCGATCGAGGATGGGACCAAGTGTTTCGTGTGTTGCGAGGTATTCCTTGACCTTCAGTGGTGCGGCACCACGCTGAGGAAGGATCGAACCGGGAATCGAGGCAAGTGCTAGCAGAAGAAGCAAGAGCAGCGCAATCCGCATGCTCGTGAGTTGGCGCCAAAACCAACGCAACCACCCGACGAAACCCAGCTGTATCGGCGTAACCGTCTTCGCCGAACTCGCCTCGTTCACCGGTGAAGCGGGAGATTTTGGGTTGTTCATAGCGAGGGCTGGAATCCAGTAACCCAGCCGCGCATGGCGATGGTCAGGTGGTCCCATCCGCCAGTCACGAGCAGGATCCCCATCACGACGAGCAGGCCACCACCGAAACGCATGATCCACAGGTAGTTGCGACGCACCCAGCCGAGACTACCTGCGGCGTAACGGAATCCGAGCCCGAACAAGATGAACGGCAGACCCAGACCCAGGCAATAGACGAGGGACAGCAATGCCCCACGAGCGGCACTCGCCTCGGTGAAAGCGAGCGTTTGAACTGCCCCGAGCGCGGGCCCAATGCACGGTGTCCAGCCCAAACCAAACAAGGCACCGAGCAACGGAGCGCCCCAGATGCCGTACGTCGGTGCGCGATGGATTCGGTACTCGCGCTGGAAGCCGGGGAGGAGGCCCATGAAGACGAGCCCCATCACAATCACGAAGACACCAAGAACTCGCTCGATGACAAGTTGATGTTCGAGCAGCACCGATCCCAAACTCC
>JBBRLC010000321.1:0-2510 GCA_038231595.1 Candidatus Nanopelagicales bacterium
AAAGTCGTGGCCAACCCCTGGGATGTGCTGGTTTCGCATCCGCCCGAAGGCTGCGATGATGCTCCAGACCGGTCGACGCAGATGCTCACTTCCCCCTGGTTGTACGCCGCAATTTCCTGGTCGAACACCGTAATTTTGTTGCCCGCTCCCAACCCCCACAGGGAGATCCGTGACCCGGATCATTGCCGTCGCTAATCAAAAGGGTGGCGTCGCCAAGACCACGACAGTGGCATCCCTTGCTGCTGCCCTCAGCGAGGTCGGCCAAAAAGTTCTCGTCGTGGATTTGGATCCTCAGGCGTGCCTGACCTTCTCGCTGGGTGTCGACCCGGAGGACGTCGAGTTGTCGATCCACGACGTCCTGCTTGGGCGAGTTTCGATGGGGATGGTTGTCGTCACGACCGATGACGGCGCGGATCTCGTCCCTGCAACGATCGACCTAGCGGGCACCGAGGCGGCGCTGCTGTCGCGAACTGGGCGCGAGTACGCGCTAAAGATCGCGCTGAGCGAAATCAGTGCAGGCTATGACTGGATCTTCATCGACTGTTCTCCGTCGCTCGGCGTGCTCACCGTGAATGCCCTCACCGCAGCCGATGAGGTCCTTATCCCGTTGCAATGCGAGACGCTGTCACATCGCGGTGTCGGGCAACTGTTGGCGACAGTTGATGACGTACGGCTGTTGGTCAACAAAGAGTTGCGCGTGCTCGGCGTACTTCCAACGCTCTACGACGGACGCACGAATCATCAACGTGCGGTCCTTGCTGACATCGCGGACCGGTACGGCGTGGCCGTGCTCCAACCACCCATCACCAAGTCTGTTCGCTTCGCTGAAGCACCCGCGACAGGGCGCTCGGTTCTCGCAACTGCTGGTACAACCAGGGGCGCACTTGCCTATCGCGAACTCGCACGGCGACTCATCGATGGCACTGAGACCGACGTGATGGAGCCCGTTGGGTGACTGACGCCTTGGACCCAGGATCCGATGGCCTCGAGCTTGCTGAGGGGCGGGTCATCGACCCCATGGGCACGCGCGCGCTCTACACCCAGCCCAAGGTGGAACCGCCGGCGTTGGGATCGGTGACCATCGCGTGTTCGGGGTGCGACGAGGAGTCCATCGTCGGCATTTCCCGCGCCGCTCGACTACTTTTTGGTTCGGTTTCATTGCCCCTCATCCGTGGGGACTATCCGACGCTGTTGCGCTGCCCCGCGTGTCATCACCGTTCCTGGGTGCGGCTTTCCATTCGGTTGTGACGAGGCGGCGAATCAATTGCGCCAGCGGGTACGGGGTTACCGGTGAGAATCGATGCCGAGATGGCATCCTGGCGGACATGACAACTTCTGTACGAGTGCGTGCTGCGGTAGGTGTTGGCTCTTTGGCCGTGGCTATGTCTCTGGCGTTGGCGGCCAGTACGTCGATCGCAGATGCGTCGACGTCGACGCGTCTTTCGCCCCGCTCGGTGGCAGTTGGCAGCCCAACTCCTACGCCGACACCCGTTCCCGCCTCCCCGCCGATCCCAAAGCTCAAATACGTTCCACTCAAGCCGCTACCGGTCCATAGTGGGACCGGGCCTCGCGTTGTCTACTCACGCCATCTGATGCATGTGTGGCTGGTGGCGCGATTAAATGTCGTCGTACGAGATTTCGCGGTCACGGGGCGTCCGGACTGGCCGCTACCTGGCAAGTACCACGTGTATTCAAAGAGTCGGCATACGTCAAATCCGCACTACAACCTGACCTTCAACTACATGACCCGGTTTGCCTACGGTCGTCATGCTCGGATCGGATTTCACACGATCCCCAAACGTAATGGGCACTACATCCAACCTGTGTCGACGCTCGGCCAACCCCTTGGTCTCGGGGGATGCGTGCGAATGACCATCGCGAATGCGCGATTCATTTACTACTGGACGAAGATCGGTACTCGCGTTTTCGTGCTGCGGTAGTTGCTGCTGGCTACTTTTTCTCCGCCACGGTCTTCTTGTCGGCCACAGCCTCGACCTGGGCGCTCTTGCCACCGCGGGTGCGTGACCGGGATCGATTGCGGTCACGTTGGCCTTTCGGGCTGTCGGTTCCTGGCTTGCCCGAGTTAGCGCGCTTCTCCGACGTCGAACTGGTGGTGCCGGATTTTGACGTCTTTGCTGCCCCGGACTTCGAACCAGACTTCACGCCGCGCGATTTGGTGTCCTGAGTCCGAGCTCGACCACGCGACTTGCCTGTCTCGCCGAGATCCTCCACCTCCTCGGCATCGAGACCCGCACGAGTTCGGCTGGCCTTCGGCAGCATCCCGGTTGCGCCTGCGGGAATCCCCAGGCCGGTATAGACGTGCTCGGACGAGGAGTACGTCTCAAGTGGGTCCTTGAAGGGCAGCCCCAGAGCCTTGTCGATCAACTGCCATCGCGGCACGTCCTGCCAATCCACGAACGTGACTGCCACTCCGGAAGCGCCAGCGCGGCCCGTACGACCCACTCGATGCAAATATGTCTTCTCGTCGTCGGGGCACTCGTAGTTGATGA
>JBBRLC010000322.1:0-2509 GCA_038231595.1 Candidatus Nanopelagicales bacterium
AAGATCGAGAGGACGAATGTCGGCGCGGACAAACTCTTCGATCTCTCCGTACGACGAGAGGAGGCCGGCGCCATATGCCTTCCACCCATCTGGTTCTTCGACAACGCCAAATTCCAAGGAGAACCAGAACACCTTCGACACAAACTCAAGCGCTTCTGTCGACTCAACCCGTCGCGCGGCTTGACCGGCGGCGACGTAAAGGCTCGCGAACTTCGGAGACGCGAGAGTCGTAGCATGCCCAATCACTTCGTGAATAACGTCGGGTTCGGGTGTGTAGAGCGGCACTGAGTGATGACGAATGTATTGAGTCGACCAAAAATCGCGATCGGCCAGCGCGCCGTAGAAATCACGAAGTGGCACGAGCCCTGCGGCGGGGATGTAGGTAAAACCCGTCAGGGGTCGGAGGGCGTCGGTGACGTCTTCTAGTTGTGGAATGCGGTCGGTCGGAAGGTGTAGGACCGCACCACCTTCGCGCGCGGTGCGACAAGCGAGTCGTGCGTGTTTCACCTTCAACTCAGCAGATACAACGCGCCACACATCGTGCTCTTCATCGGTGTACGCGGCGCGGGGTGCCGGTCGGCCCGGCCGCCAATCCAGCGCGAGGGCGGCGATTTGATTGCGACGTGCCCGGTAGTCGAGGTCGTCGATGCCTGGATGGTCTGCTCCCAGTTCGACGACGACTTCGCCGTCATCGTTGGTGACAACCGGGGCGTAGACCTGGCCTTCCTCGAACACCGGAACACCCCTCTCGCGTTTTGACTAAGACTAAGTAGGCATCACCTCGGCGGGTACTTCAACGAATCGTCAGCAAGTCAGGCAGATTGCCCAGTTCGACCCGGCGATCCACCGTGATCCGGGTCAGCCTGCGCAAGAAGCCTTACTTCTTGAATCCGTCCGCATACGGTGTCCGGATGACTGAAAGCGGACCCGACGAGCGTCAGCCCACGTCGACAGCGTCCAGTTCTGGCTATTCGAGTACGCCGCTCCCCAAGAAACTTGGGATCAAACCAGGCCATCGGGTTCTCCTTGATGGCGCGCCAGACAATTTCGAGACCGACTTGCTGACGCCACTTCCCGATGGGGCGACCGTCCACCGCCGTGCCGCGCGCAACGTGGCGACACAACCGTACGACGTGATCGTGGCGTTCCGCGATTCGAAGCACGACTACATGTCGCGACTTGAGCAAGACGTCAGTCGGATAACCAAATGGGGTGCTCTATGGATCGCGTGGCCGAAGAAGGCGAGCGGAGTTGCAACCGATCTGACCGAAAATGTCGTACGCCACAACGGACTCCGCACCAGGGTGGTTGACGTCAAGGTGTGCGCAATCGATGCAACCTGGAGTGGCTTGAAGTTGGTGTATCGAATCAAGGACAGATAAATCCATACCGCGTGGGAAGATCACCGCATGACCACTGGCACGAGCATTGAAGTCCGCGGCCTCACGAAAACATTCGGCAACGTTCATGCCGTGGAGGACCTGTCATTTGACGTTACTCCCGGGCGGGTGACCGGCTTCCTCGGGCCCAACGGATCTGGCAAGACCACCACCTTACGCTGTCTTCTAGGACTGGTGAAACCGACCGCTGGTCTCGCAACGATTGGTGGCAAGAAATACGCCGCGCTCAACAACCCCATCACCGAAGTAGGCGCCGCACTCGAATCGACCGGCTTTCATCCGGGTCGTACGGCGCTGAACCACCTGCGGGTTGTCGCCGCCGCGGCGCAACTGCCCACGAAGCGCGTCGATGAGGTATTGGAACTCGTAGGTCTCGCCGAGGACGGCGGGCGTCGTGTCGGTGGGTATTCACTCGGGATGCGACAGCGACTCCAACTCGCCACGACTCTGCTCGGCGATCCAGGCGTGGTCGTTCTGGACGAACCAGCAAATGGTCTGGATCCCGGTGGCATCGCGTGGCTTCGCGCCTTTCTGAGATCGCTCGCTGCCGAGGGACGAACTGTTCTCGTTTCCTCACACGTTCTTAGTGAGGTTGAACAGACCGTTGATGACGTGGTCATCATCGCCAAGGGTCGCTTAGTGCGTGCTTGCCCTCTCACTGAACTCACGAGTTCGCGGACGGCTGCGGTCATTGTCCGCAGCCCAGACGCCAAACGCCTCGCTGGCATCTTGACGAGCGAGTTCGCGGCCCGCGTGACCGAAGCCGATGGAGTGCTGTCCATCGAAGGACTGAGCGCCGAAGAGATCGGGCGCGCGGCTTACGGCCACTCCGTTGAACTGCACGAATTGCGCGATGACAAAACCGATCTGGAACAGATCTTCTTGCAACTCACTGACGGGCAGTCCGGATCATGATCGGGGCCGTGAGAGCTGAGTTCCTCAAACTCCGCACGATCCGCACGACCTACGGACTCTTGCTCGGCGTCGTCGCCTTGGTTTCACTTCAGGTGATCAGCAACATCCTCACCGCCGGTATCAACGACGACGCACGAGGATTGACGGACCCGTCCGTCGCCCGAAGCGTGTGGAGTTCTTCGGGTTCGGCCACG
>JBBRLC010000323.1:0-2498 GCA_038231595.1 Candidatus Nanopelagicales bacterium
CCGGAACCGAGCATCGAGCCAGCAGCGGCGACGCCTTCGTAATCGAGCGTGATATCGAGCTTTTCGCCCGTCAGCCACGGGGCCGATGCACCGCCAGGAATGACGATTTTGACGTTACCGCCATTGCGAATGCCGTTGCCATAATCAGGCGAATAGATCAATTCGCGTAGCGTCAAACCGAAAGGTAGTTCGTAATTGCCGGGCTTGTTGACGTGGCCCGAAAGCGAAAACGCCTTTGTGCCAGGGCTCTTCTCGGTGCCAAACTGTCGGTACCACTCCGCACCCAGGTTCACGATGTTCGGGACGCTCGCGATCGTCTCGACGTTGTTCACGACAGTTGGACTCGCATAAAGCCCTGCGACCGCTGGGAACGGCGGCTTGAGTCGCGGTTGCCCACGGCGGCCTTCGAGCGAGTCCAGTAGTGCGGTCTCTTCGCCGCAGATGTACGCACCCGCCCCTGCGTGCACGACGACATCGACGTCGACGCCGGAGCCCAGGATGTTCTTGCCGATGAAACCAGCGGCGTAAGCGTCGGTAACGGCCTTAGCGACGCGGCGTACCGCGTGGGGGACTTCGCCGCGGATGTAGATGAACGCGTGATTCGCGCGGATCGCGTACGACGTGATGATCGCGCCTTCGATCAGCGCGTGCGGGTTAGCGAGCATGAGTGGAATGTCTTTGCACGCGCCAGGTTCGGATTCGTCGGCGTTGACGACCAGATAGTGCGGCTTGCCATCGCCTTGCGGAACAAAGCCCCACTTCATCCCGGTGGGAAAACCGGCGCCGCCACGACCGCGCAACCCGGAGTCCTTGACCGTGGCGATGACGTCATCGGGTGACATGCCCAGCGCCTTGGTCAGCGCGGAGTATCCGCCGTGCCGCTGATAGCCGGCGAGCGTGTACGAGTCGGGCTCATCCCAATGTGCGGTGAGAACCGGTGTCAGCCCCGTGGTGATTGCCATGACGTTATTTCGCCTGACCCAACGGAATACCGGGTGCCGACTGGCCAAGTTCCTTCGCTCGACGTAGCCCCACCAACATGAGGTCATCGGCGTTGCCACCCTCATCGGTCAATCCGTCGTCGAAGCCGGCCAACGTCCGCTCATTTTCTTTGAGCGTAGGGATGCGCGGACCACGCGTTGATTCCACATCTTCGCCGGATCGCAATCGATCGACGACATCCTTGGCACTCTCGACTGTCATGTTGTCGAGGAACTCCCAATTGGCGGTCATGACGGGCGCGTTGCTGCACGCCGCCTGGCATTCGATGCGTTCGATCGACACCTTGCCGTCGGCAGTCACTTCGTGATTGGCGATACCGAGGTGATCGCTCAATGCGGTGAAGATCGCTTCGCCGCCGAGCATGCCGCAGCCAGGATTGATGCACACCCCAACGTGGTATTCACCCGCCGGGCGACGGTGGTACATCGTGTAAAACGTCGCAACCGCAGCAACTTCCGCCGTCGTGAGGCCCACGACCTCAGCGCACATGGCGATGCCCTCGGGGGTGACGTACCCCTGCACGGATTGCATGAGGTGCAGCATCGGCAACAGGCCCGAGCGGGCTTGCGGATAGCGCGCCGCAATCCCGACCAGTTCTTCGCGAGTGTCCGCGGTGAGTTCGGTCACCGGTCCACCCCGCCCATCACCGGGTCAAGGCTCGCGACGGCAGCCACGACGTCGGAGATCATCGAGCCTTCGCACATCGCGGCGACGGCTTGCAAGTTAGTGAATGACGGGTCGCGGAAATGCACGCGGTAGGGCCTGGTGCCGCCGTCACTGACCAGATGTACACCGAGCTCGCCTCGGGGGGATTCGATGGCGCTGTAGACCTGGCCGGCCGGCACTCGGAAACCTTCGGTGACCAACTTGAAGTGGTGAATTAGCGCTTCCATCGACTCGCCCATGATCTTGCGGATGTGTTCCAGCGAGTTGCCCATACCGTCGCTGCCAATCGCCAATTGTGCTGGCCACGCGATCTTCTTGTCCTCCACCATGACCGGACCCGGCACCAACTTGTCGAGGCATTGCTCGACGATGTCGAGCGACTCGTACATCTCATCGATGCGGATAAGGAAGCGGCCGTACGCGTCGCATGTGTCGCGGGTGACGACGTTGAAGTCGTAGTTTTCGTAACCGCAATAAGGCTCGCTCTTGCGGAGGTCGTGAGGTAGCCCGGTGGCCCGCAATACGGGGCCGGTCACACCCAAGGCCATGCAGCCAGCGAGCCCGAGATAGCCGATGCCCGACGTGCGCGCCATCCAGATGGAGTTATCGACGAGCAGATCGGCGGTGTCCTTCAAGCGCTTGCGCAATCGGGCCACCGTCTCGCGAGTCTCTTTGACGGTTGTTTCGGGGATGTCTTGCGCGAGCCCGCCGGGTCGGATGTACCCATGATTCATGCGCAGCCCGGAGATGAGTTCAAAAATGTCCAGCACGAGTTCGCGTTCGCGGAAGCCGTACGTCATTGCGGTCAGCGCACCGAGTTCGAGACCACC
>JBBRLC010000324.1:0-2497 GCA_038231595.1 Candidatus Nanopelagicales bacterium
CACCGACTACCCGGCGTGGGAAGCGCGATTCTTGCTTGCAGTCGGTGGTCGATACGGCATGCCGCTGCCCGAATTTCAAAAGACGAGCACGTTGGTGTTGGCATACCTCGTCGCGTTGAGTTAGCAAATCACTCGGCGCAACGTCACTCAACCGTTTGCAACGTGATGTACTACAAATTCATCTCCAACGCGCACCGATCCAGGTTGGATGACTTCTGCGTAGATACCAAGACACGCAAAGTTCCCCATACCTGAAAAGTCCAAGCGATTGTGGTCGCTGAGCGTACGGAGCACGGCCTTATCGTCGGGAAGATCACCTTGCGCCAACGTCGTCATAATGCACCGCGGTGAAGCTGCGCCGAATTCAATCCTCGCGGAGCCCAAATCCGCAGTCGCTCCAACCCAATCATTCTCCACGAAGCCATCGACGTCGTCACCGAGTTCGACTACGAAACTCGGACGAAATCGAGCAACGTCGAAGATGCTCGCGGCAGCGAGACTGCGGAGGTGCGCCAAGCTCGACGTCGTGACGATGTGCAACGCCGCCAGATCCACAAAGGTCCCTTTGCTCGTCGACATCGACACCGGCAAATCCATCGTGATGTCGGACAACGCCAAACCATCCATCTCTGGCCAATAACTTTCGTAGACTTCATCAGCGTCCGAAGCCAGTTCAAGATGCGCCCGTCGACCCAACAACGCCGACACACGTGCATCCACGAGCGACACGTCATCCGCTGACAACACGTCGTCGCCAATTCGCAGTTCGATCGCGCCGGCGTCGGTGAACCATGCGTTGCATGCGAGCAACACCCGCCCAACCGACGGTTGCTTCGCACTCAGGATTTTGCCACTATCGAGATCACGAAGCGCATAGCGACGGTCGTCGGCAATACCTAGCTCGTCGAGCGTTGTCCGCTGGAGTCGCTCGCCGCCCATCGACTTGATCGGATATCGGTGAATCTCAGAAATCTTGCCGACAACGGGTTCAGTCACAATGACGAGACTAATCGAGGTGCGGAATCCAGTCGCCGTGCGCCGCGAGGAGCGCGTCGACGAGCGCATAAATCTGATCGATATCGAGCTCGGCTGCAGTATGCGGATCGAGCATTGCAGCGTGATACACATGATCGCGCCGTCCTGTCAGGGCAGCCTCGACCGTCAATTCCTGCACGTTCACGTTTGTGCGCATGAGCGCCGCCAGTTGTATTGGGATCGTTCCGATTCGCGTCGGCTGAACGCCAGCGCCATCGACAAGACACGGCACTTCGACAGTGCACCCACTGGGAAGATCGTCGATCAATCCGTCGTTCGGGACATTGCCGTAAATCACGCGTGGCTTCCCAGTCTCGATGCTCCTGATTATCGTCGCCGCATACTCGAAGCTGGGCTTCACATCGAAGGCTTCACCAGCTTCGAGGCGGATTCGTTCATCCTCCCAATCCGCAATCTGTTCGATGCAACGCCGCGGATACTCATCGAGCGGCACGTTAAATTCTTCAATGAGATCAGGCCGATCTCGTTTAATGAACCATGGCACGTACTCCGCGAAATGTTCGCTCGACTCAGTCACGAAGTAGCCGAAGCGGCGCATGATTTCATACCGCACCTTGTTGTGCACAGGTACGTTCCCGCTGACAGCAAGTCGTTGCAGCGCCGGATAGAGATCTTCACCGTCGTGTTCGAAACGCAAATAGAACGCCATATGGTTGATACCGGCGGCGAGATACTGAATCTCGCGATACGGGATGCCAAGATCGATCGACAGTTCGAACGCGGTTCCCTGCACGCTGTGGCACAGCCCAACCGTGCGAATGTTGCTCGCCCGCCCGACGGCACGACAGTTGATCGCCATCGGATTTGTGTAGTTCAGAAACCACACATCGGGGCAGAGTTCTTCCATGTCTGCACACATATCCAACATGACTGGAATAGTTCGCAGACCGCGCATGATCCCACCGATGCCAAGCGTGTCGCCGATCGTTTGACGCAATCCAAATCCCGACGGCACCTCGAAATCAGTAATGGTGCACGGGTCGTAACCACCGACCTGAATCATGTTGATCGCGTAATCCGCACCGTCAAGTGCGGCACGACGATCGGTGGTTGCAACGATCTTGGCAGGAGCACCGAGAGTATCGGCCACCCGTCGGGCGACAAGTTCCGATGTCGCCAGCCGTTCTCGATCGATATCGAACAAGGCGATCTCGCTGTTTGCGAGTTCATCGTGGGCGAGAATGTCGCCGAGAAGGTTCCGCGCGAACACGGTGCTACCAGCGCCAATAAATGCGATCTTTGCCATTCCGTCACGTTACGACCCTCGTCTGCCAGCCGCCAGCGCTGGTCAACTGTCGTAGAGTCGCTGAATGTTGCGATTCGGAATCCTCGGTGCGGCTCGTATCGCGCCATCTGCATTGATCAAACCCGCGAAAACACACGATGGCGTAGAGGTGACAGCCGTCGCCGCTCGCGATGCCGCCAAAGCGCAAGCGTTCGC
>JBBRLC010000325.1:0-2482 GCA_038231595.1 Candidatus Nanopelagicales bacterium
GATCGCCGGCGCGCAGCCGAGGGACATGGCGCCGCGCGGTGGGTCCGCCCGCCGGATCGGCAATCCGAAATGACACAATTCCCAACGTCGGATCTGCGCTGAACTCATTGCGTAGCAAGGCAAATAGCCCGTCGTCGGCCAAGACGCCGTCATCATCTAGGAACACGATGACATCGCCGTGGGTGACTTCTACGCCTCGGTTGCGACCGGCGGGGATCCCGAGGTTTTCCGCCAATCGCAGCGTCTCGATGCCCTCGGCTTGTTGTGGCACATCGCCGCCGTTTCCGACCACGACGATCTCGCACTCAACAGGGTGCTGCCTTCTCAGACTGTCAACCGCCTGGACCAACTCCACTGGCCGATCACCGCGGGTCAAGACCACCGCACAAAAAGTGAGCGGCTCACTCATTGGAGGCGCCGAGACGAAAGGATGCTGATCAGGTGGAGAACCGCCATCGTGGCCGCGACGACAAGCATTGTCCCTGCAAAAATTCGCACCCCTTGGTCCCCGCCGCGCGCCACGTCGTAGGCCACCGCAATCACTAACAATGCCGACGATTCCAGCGCACCGGTGACCTGGTGAATTCGAAAGATGGAGGCAAACCGGCGGGCTCGAGCGAGCAGGCCGCTTCGCGGCGCCGACGCGTCGATGCCGGTTTCGGCCGATGCGCCGTCCTGAATCACCATGAGTCCCTTGCGCGCACGAGCGACGTCGACGAGATCGGTCTCAGCCTTGACGAGAATGGCGAACAACGCCGTGAGCGCACCCAACGTGGACCACATCCCCCACTGCTGTCCACCAGCCCGCACGCCGTACGCCGTCAATAGTGCCGCTTCCACCAGATAGTGACCGACTCGATCGAGATAGACCCCAGTCACGCTGGTCTGTTTGCGCCAACGAGCAACTTCGCCGTCGCACAGGTCAAGGAGGAAATAGACCAACACCAAGAACCAGGCGATGACGGCAGTCGCCAAGCCCGACAACGCGGCCGGCACTGCGGCGACAAGTCCGACCACAATCATTAGCCCGGTCAGTTGATTCGCTGTCAACGGCGTACGGATCAACAGTGCCGTCACCCGAAGTGAAACCTTTCGCAGCAAGAGGCGCGCTAGCCAATGCTCGGCATTGCGACGGTTCATGGTCGAAGCGGGTTGGGTGACATCGCGAAGCTCCGACAGCGATGGGCGCGGGCTCACCTGACTCCTCGTGAACGTCGGTTAAGCGGCCTTGCGGCCCGTGCGGCTTACCATTGTGGCATCCACCCAGCGTATGGAGATCACATGACGCCCGTGACCGTTGTCATTCTTGCCGCCGGCATGGGCACACGGCTGGGCCGCCCAATCCCCAAACCGCTGACCCCACTCGCCGATGGTCACACCATCCTCGAGCGACAGGTTTCTGGGATTTCCCGGGTCTGGCCGCACGCACATGTCGTGATCGTCGTCGGGTTCAAGATGGACTTAGTCATGGAAGCCCACCCGAACGCCTTGTTCGTCTACAACGATGCGTACGACAGAACCAACACCGCTCGTTCACTAGAACGCGCACTTCGACTTGCGCCCGCAGGTCCCGTCGTGTGGATAAACGGCGACGTGGTGTTTGATCCGCGCGTGCTCGAACGTCTCGATGAGTACGTCAACGCGGATCAATCGATGGTGTGTGTCAACACGGCCAGCGTGGGCGATGAGGAAATAAAGTACTCACTCGGGGCTGACGGGCTGATTCGCGATCTCTCCAAGACGGTTCCCAACGCTGTCGGTGAAGCCATCGGAATCAACCTCGTCTCCCCATCCGATCGCGACGTATTTCTGCGCCACCTAGAACGCTGCGCAGATGACGACTACTTTGAACGAGCCTTAGAAACAGCCATCGACGAAGACTCGATGAAGGTCACGCCGCTCGGTATTGAAGATCTCTTTGCGGTGGAAGTTGACTTTGAAGAGGACCTCGCTCGGGCGAACGAACAAGCGAGAACTCACGGGTTGCCCTAGATCTCCCACGGACTCTTGAACGGGAAGTAACGTTCAAAGAACGGCTCGAGATCTCGGTGAATTTGATCCGGGCCGACTCGGGGGTCGTCGGCTTGGTTCACGCAAAACACGTCATAACTGCGACGACGAAGGACACGACGAAGGTCCCGTCGCGATCGACGTGTTCCCAGCCTGATGTAGACATAGCGCAAGCTCGCCGGAACGCCACGTCCGACCCGGTAGGCGTACCAGGAAACGAGAGAGATTGCGGCAATGTTCGAAGCCGATCGAAATCTTGACCCTGAAGTCTTTCTGAATTCCTCGGGAAACATTGTTTCGAGATCACGGGCAATAGAACGCACCTGTGCGTGCGGCGTGTGCTGAAGTTTTTGGGTCTGGATTGACCCCGTGGAGGCAAATAGCACCATGCGATTGTTCTTCGCCGCTGCCGACGGGTCTCCGTCGACACCCGTCGTCGCGCCGACGCCCACTTGCTCGGTTGAGGGATAAA
>JBBRLC010000326.1:0-2482 GCA_038231595.1 Candidatus Nanopelagicales bacterium
CCAATCCGCTTCTCACGCTCATGAAACCAGCGTGTGGCCCACCAAACCCCAACGGAACGCCAAATCGCTGGGCTGAACCGACCACGATGTCGGCCTCGATTTCACCGGGTGGTCTTAGCAGCGTCAATGCCAACAGATCTGTCGTGACGGCGACTAGCGCGCCACGCGCGTGGGCCGCAGCAATCACATCGACGTCATCGCGGAGGCGCCCACTCGATGTGGGGTACGAGAGGAGGAGACCAAAAAAGTCATCGGCCGGGAGTTCCATCTCGTCAATGTCGTGAAGAACCATCTCAATGCCAATGGGCTCGGCCCGAGTTGCCAGCACGGCCAGAGTTTGGGGGTGGGTGTCGCGATCGACCAGGAATCGCGGCGAGGCTGACTTACTGACGCGACGACACAATGACATGGCCTCCGCCGCCGCCGTTGCCTCATCGAGCAGCGAGGCGCTCGAGGTCGGCAATCCGGTGAGGTCGGCCACCATGGTCTGGAAGTTGAGTAATGCCTCCAGGCGACCCTGCGAGATTTCCGGTTGGTAGGGCGTGTACGCGGTGTACCAGGCAGGACTCTCGAGAACGTTGCGACGAATCACCGCTGGCGTGTGCGTATCGGAGTAGCCCGCGCCGATCATTTGGACCATCGACGAGTTCTCAGAGGCGATCTCGCGCAGCGCGGCGATGGCGTCGATCTCTGAAATTGCGGCTGGCAGGTCCAACTGGCGAAGTGTTCGAATCACCTTCGGGACGGTGGCGTCGGCCAAGGCATCCAACGAGCCCAGACCCAACGCAGCCAGCATGTGCGCGACCTCATCCGCCGAAGGGCCGATATGACGTTCGCTAAATGGGGCGATGCGATCAAGGTCGCGCAGCGAGGGTTGAGGTGATGGGGGCGCGGGGGTTGTCATCGGTGGACTCCAGCGGACGGCGAGCGGGGAGAAGGTGGGCACTCCCCCTCTGTCATGGAGCCTGAGAGCTTCGCCGGACCGTTGGCGGCGGCTCGGCTTTCCCCTTCGGCGGTGTCCGGCGTGAGCCGTCCACACTTTCCAGAGGTGTCCACTCCATGCGGTCCTGGCTGCCTGAGAGGTTCCGGGGCGGTTGCTCCTTCGGCGCCCGTTGTCCTGACGTCACCATTTCCATCTCTGGGAAGGTGATCTACCAGTCAACGAGTCTCTCCCGCATGGGGTCATCGACAGTTCCTACGGTACCAGGCTGGCGAACTCAGCCAGTGAGACGAGTGCGACGGCGTACCGCAAGTTCGTCACCTGGATCTTCGGAGCCGGGGCTGAGCGGCGACGATCCGTCGATTCGCTCGCTGGGAAGGTCCGCGAGGCTGCCCTCGACCTCACGCCAAACGCGGCCCACCGCGATTCCGAACACGCCCTGTCCGCCCTGTAGAAGGTCAATGACTTCTTCAGCGTTGGTGCACTGATAGACACTCGCTCCGTCGCTCATCAGCGTGATCTCGGCCAGGTCGTCGACACCGCGCCCGCGCATATGGGTGACAGCCGTTCGAATGTTCTGCAACGAGACGCCGGTATCCAGGAGTCGCTTCACAACCTTCAAGACGAGAATGTCGCGGAAACTGTAGAGCCGTTGGGTTCCCGACCCGCTCGCCGTACGGATGCTTGGTTCGACTAGTTGCGTACGGGCCCAGTAGTCCAGTTGTCGGTACGTGATTCCCGCGGCCGAGCAGGCGACTGTGCCGCGATATCCGACGCCTTGGGGAAGTGGCCTGATCTCGTCACCGAAGAGGAGACCCTGCTTGTCGGCGCGGGCAAAACCGTCCGCGCGAGTCACGTCGCCGCCCTCGATCGTGCTGCCCGGTGGTCCCGCCGTGAACTCGCTCACCGGTTCTCCTTAGCACGAAATGACAGCGGTGTGACCTAACTACTAAGTGAACGGTAGGGGGCGACTGGGCGACCGTCAACGACAGGCACTGTCGACACGCCGAAGGTCACCCTCAATGAGCGGCTGACAGAGCATAACTAAATCTCACCTTGAGAGTTATCTAGGCGAACGCGCCCGCAGGTCGACGACGACCAAAGTCAGGTGAAATCGTCCGGGGAGATTTGATCGAGGAATTCGCGGAACTTCTCCACTTCGTCCTCCGCTTCGTCTGGTATCTCGATACCTGCATCGTTGAGCACCGGCTCCGCGCCGTAGATCGGGGTTCCAGTCCGCAGCGCAAGAGCAATCGCGTCCGATGGACGGGCGCTCACCTCAATTTCGCCGTCGAAGACCAGAACGGCGAAGAACACACCGTCATCGAGATCGGTGATTCTGACTTGCCGCAATTCATGCCCCAGCGCGGTCAGGAGGTCGCGAATCAGATCGTGGGTCAACGGGCGAGCCGGTATCACACCCTGCTGCGCAAACGCTATCGCGGACGCCTCAGCGGCCCCGATCCAGATAGGGAGGTAGCGATCGCCCTCAACTTCACGCAAGAGCACGATTGGCTGATTGGAGGGCATCTCGATCCGAAC
>JBBRLC010000327.1:0-2469 GCA_038231595.1 Candidatus Nanopelagicales bacterium
CCCAGAGCCGACGCAGTTCGGACTCCGCCTCGGCGGCTTGGAAGGCCTTCTCCTCTTCGGTGGGAGTCAGATCAATCGCGTCGTAATCGATTCCATCGATGACGTTGCCCACGACGTTCCCGTTCTCCCCGTCGACCTCGTCGTCGACGGCGTCATCATCGAGGTCGTCAACCTCGAGGTCGTCAACCTCGGCGGCTTCGTCGAGGTCGTCTTCAAACTCATCGATCGGGTCGACGACGTCCTGCGATTCAGGCGCGTCGAGGTCAGGCTCGCGGGTGCGCCTGCTCATATGTGGACCTCAGTCGCTCGACGGAAACATGGGTATAGATCTGAGTGGTGGCGAGAGTAGCGTGCCCGAGCAGCTCCTGAACGGAGCGCAGGTCCGCGCCGCCTTCCAGAAGATGTGTCGCCGCAGAATGGCGCAGGCCATGGGGCCCCAAATCGGGGGCGCCGGGTACGTGGCGGAGTAGATGGTGCACCACTCTGCGTACGGCTCGAGGGTCAATTCTCGAGCCTCGGGCGCCGAGGAACAGGGCCGGACTACCGCCCTCACGCGCCACCTGGGGTCGGGCTTGATTCACCCAATCGTCCAGCGATCGGGCTGCGGGTACCCCGTAGGGAACCGTTCGCTCCTTGGCGCCCTTCCCCATCACGCGCACGGTCCGCCGACCCATATCGACGTCGTCGAGATCCAACCCGGTGAGCTCGCTGACCCGGATGCCGGTGGCGTAGAGCAATTCGAGCATGGCCCTATCCCGTCGGTGCAACGGATCGTCATCGTCGGCGGCCATCGCGGCGACATCCATCAGCGCCTCAGCCTCGGTCTGCTTGAGTACGCCGGGCAAGGCTCTCGCGCCCTTCGGTGTCACGAGTTGTGCAGCTGCGTCGGTCTTGAGTTGACCGGTCCGAGCACCCCAGGAACAGAAGGTGCGAACGCTTGCCGCCCTTCGGGCAACCGTCGTACCGCTTAGGCCTGCCATGCGCTGATGCGCTAACCAGGAACGGAATACGGGCAGGTCGATGTCGTCGAGATCAGCGCAGCCCGACTGATCCGCATGACCGATTAGATCGCGGATATCGGCCATGTACGCGCGAACGGTGTGTGGACTTCGGCCGCGCTCGATCTGCAAGTGGACCGCGAAGTCGGCCAACACCGCCGACGCTCGGGTTTCATCCACCCCGCCACGGTCCGGCGATCCGTCGAGTGAGTCAAGGGCGGCGCGCCGAGCGACGATGCGACGCTCAGGGGCTCATCGAGGCATCAACGCCCATTCCCCGTCAGCGGAACGTAGGTATCCGAGCAAATCGAGTTGCCCCAACGCCGTCAGGACCGACGACTCGTCGAGGCCACTTTCGCGGATGAGGGCCTGCGTGCTCACCGATCCCCGCGCCGGCATCGACTCCAACACCGTCGCAACCGGCCCGGACAACTCATCGCGTTGGCGGACTCGGCCGCTGCGCCACGGGGCAGCGTCGTCTCCGATCAACCCGCAACAATCGGCCACATCGCTCGCGTCTGTGACCAATGTCGTCTCGGGACTTCGAAGGAGTTGATGGACTCCCGCCGAGGACGGCGACGTGACGGGCCCCGGAACGCCCATGACGTGGCGATTGAGTTCGAGTGCCTGTCGCGCTGTCGACAGAGATCCCGATCGCAATGCCGCTTCCACGACGACCGTCCCCCGCGTGAGGGCAGCGATTACACGATTGCGAACAAGAAATCGCGAGCGCGTCGGATGTGCCTGAGGTGGAAGTTCGGAAACCAAAACACCCTCGGCGCCGATCCGTTCAAGGAGGGACTCGTGGCCACGTGGATACGCCACATCGACTCCACATGCGAGTACCGCGACGGTCGCGCCGCCGACGGCGAGTGCGCCTCGATGGGCAGCCGCATCAATTCCGTATGCACCACCTGACACCACCGCCCAATCGTCCTGGGCCAAGTCCGTGCTGATCGTCGAAGCGACGTGGACGCCGTACGTCGATGCGGCCCGAGCCCCAACGATGGACACGGATCGCACTGCGGCGAGCCGTAAGTTGAGCGGCCCGCGCACCCACAAGATCATCGGGGTAGTGCTACCTAGATCCTCGAGTTGGGTGGGCCACTCCGCGTCTCCCGGGATGACCAGTCGCCCGCCAACCTCGGACTGTTTGCTGATCAGGTCGTCGACGTCGACGGTCTCAGCACGCGCTCGCCAAGCGGTTCGCTCCTCAAAGGGCCGCTGACTGTTGACAATGGCCTCGATGGCAGCGTGAGGTCCGTTCTCCTCCACGAACATGCTGAGGCGTTCATCTCCCGGTTCTGCGACCGACGCCAGCCATGCTCGCGCGCGACGCTCGTCATCGACTGTGTCCGGCGGCGCAATCATCACGCCGCCCATGCGGCACCTCCATCGCGGAAGAGCAGCGCTGAGCCCACGTCGTCAAATGTCGGTCGATCTCGGCCGGCCAAATCTGCACACGTCCAAG
>JBBRLC010000328.1:0-2463 GCA_038231595.1 Candidatus Nanopelagicales bacterium
GGTCCTGCGGATTAGCGGCAGGAAAGATGGCCGCACCACATGAACGTGTCGGGGGTGCGGTTCTCCAACAATTCGACCAAGACGCCGTCAGCGGTACGCCCGTACACGACCGCCGCCTTCCCCCCAGACGATTCGGTGATCGCGTGGTTCCAGGCGAGGCCTTCGTCAGCGAGGTGCCCGTGCAGGGACTCGACGCCGGACACATCGAGGCACACGTGGTTGTAGCCGAGATCACAGGCGCGTCGAGCCGCGGGATCGGTCAATTTCGCGCTCGTCTTGCGAAAGGCCAGATCGACGTTGCTCGTCTCGACCACCCACGGCTGCCCGTTAGCGAAATCGTCAGTCGAGCGCGATCCCACTATTGATGACCATCGGCGTACGCCGTCGCTGACGCCACCGGCCGATCCAAGGAGCCCGATCCCGACGTGATCGATCCCGGCGATTTCGTCGTTTATGGGCATCGTCGGATCGGGCGACGACGAGTCGCGCGCGGGGTTGATATCCACCACGCGACCCGAACGAGTCGGACCGGACAAGATCGCCACTGCGTTGCCATCTGGGTCCCGCACCCACAGCCATCCGTCGTCGGATCCGCCGACGACATTGATATCCAACTCCTCAAAACGCGCCAGCGTTGCGCCAACGTCGCGTGAATCGATGGCGATGTAGGCGATTCCTGCCCGATCCCGCCCGATGGGATCGGTAACGGAGGTGGATGCCTGCGGTTTCCCGATGGGGGCGGTGAATTCAAAGAGTTCGAGATGCACGTTGCCCGCGCGTATGAGCGACACGTGCGCCGCACTTTCGTTGAGCCCGAGAGCCTCGTCGGCGGGGATCGTTCCGGCCGGCCAAGAAAACTCCCCGAACTCGACGAAGCCTAAGGCGTCGCACCAAAACGTCCGTGACACTGCGAGATTGCGCACACTGATGCCGAAGTGGTTGATCCCGTGCACGCGACCCGGAATCTGAGTGGGCTCAGTCATCGGTGCGATTCCCTCCCGCCGTACGGATGCGGTATTCGACGTAGTCCTCGTGGTCGGTCGACCCGAGAAAAATGGCTGCGCGCATCGAACACCACGCAGGGACGTCGTAACGAGCGGCCGCGTCATCGCTGAGTACGCCGATGACCGTGCCACCCGACGCCGACGCCGCTGCCTTCCCCAACGCGATGATCGGCAGTGGACAGATCTTTCCCCGTTCATCCAGTTCGATGTCGGCGGCTGCCAACTCGGATTCGGACATTTGAGATGCAGACGTTTCTGATGCGGCCGGCTCGGGTGTCACCATGCGCGCGCCCCTAGGTGATCGCGCACCGTCGCCACGGCTCCGGGAAGCACCTCCAAGAACCGATCGATGTCAGCCTGCGTGCACGTAAATGGCAACGAGACCCGAACGTTGCCATGAGTCAACGCGCCCATCGCCACGAGGACGTGACTCGGTGTTTGCGCGCTCGCCGTACACGACGATCCACTCGATACCGCGACACCGAACCGATCCAGCTCGAGGAGCAAGGCCTCACCGTCCACGTAAAGACACGAGAACGTGACGATGTGGGGCAGTCGATCGACAGGATCGCCGAGCACGACAACGTCGGGCACCAACTCGGGAACGCGCCGTCGGATCACGTCGACCAACGCCGAGAGCCGCGCACTCCGCGCGGCCCTTTCCTGCACGACTGCCTCAAGGCTCGCGGCCGCGGCCACGATGGCGGGGACGTTGGGGAAACCGGGTACCCGACCGCTCTCGCGTTCGTCGTCGGGCGTGCTCGCTCGCCACTTGCTTCCGCGGCGTACGGCCAACACGCCAACACCGGCGGGTCCGCCCCACTTGTGTGCGCTGGCGGCGAGGATTGACCACTGCCGCGGAGGTTCCAGCGAACCGAGGCTGGCTGTTGCGTCGACAAGAAGGGGGACGCCTGCCCGCGCGCACGATTCGGCAGCGGCGTCAGTGGGTTGAACGGTTCCCACTTCGTGGTTGGCCGACTGCAGGCAAGCCCCGACCACCCCCCGACCGCCTACGGCCAGATCAAACTCGTCATGGGCAACCCGGCCCACCGAATCGACGGCCACGAGCGTTGCTCTCGAGTCGGGATGATTCGCCGCGTAGAGGCGACTCGCGGCGAGAACGCTCGAGTGTTCAACCGCGCTTGTCACCACCGTCGATGGTGGCCCCGGGACGAAGCCCGCCACCCCAAGATGAACGGCAGCCGTACCGGACGAAGCGAACGAAACTTCATCGGCCCGTACGCCGAGAATCACCGCGATGGACTCGCGAGCGGCATCCAGCAAGATCGCGGAACGGCGATTTTGGTAGGGCAACCCCCGCGGGTCTGCCCACCCGTCTGCGTACGCCGTGGTGAGCGCCGCCAAAGCCGCCGGATGCAGTGGTTGACCAGACGCCGAATCGAGAAAGACCCGAGGCGCAAGGGGAGTCGAGTCTGGCCCGATATGTCCCTCGCTAGCA
>JBBRLC010000329.1:0-2440 GCA_038231595.1 Candidatus Nanopelagicales bacterium
CACGTCGCGGTCGTCGCGTTGTGAACATCGTCCCCTCCGCGTAGGGGCTTCCCGCACCACCGAGCCGTCGTCGACGAGGTACCCATGACCACCTTCGTCGATCGCGTCGTACTCCATGTCAGCGCTGGAGACGGCGGGCATGGTTGCGCGTCGATCCATCGGGAGAAGTTCAAGCCGCTTGGCGGACCTGATGGTGGCAACGGTGGGCGCGGCGGCGATGTGATTCTCGTGGTCGACGGACAAACGACCACGCTGATCGACTACCACCACAGCCCGCACCGCAAGGCCGTCAGTGGCAAGCCAGGTCATGGTGCGCATCGTCACGGCGCCGATGGAGACGATGTGATCCTCTCGGTGCCCAACGGCACCATGGTGATGTCCTCGGACGGACAACTACTCGCTGACCTCGTTGGCGCGGGCGCTCGATTCGTGATCGCCCAGGGCGGTCGAGGTGGTCTCGGCAACGCGGCTTTGGCGTCGGCACGTCGCAAGGCTCCAGGTTTCGCCCTGTTGGGCGAGCCCGGGGACGGCGGGGATGTTGTGCTCGAGTTGAAGACTGTTGCGGACATTGGCCTGATTGGATTTCCGAGCGCCGGCAAGTCCAGCCTCGTCGCCGCCCTATCGGCCGCGCGGCCCAAGATCGCCGACTACCCCTTCACGACACTGGTCCCCAACCTCGGAGTGGTCACCGCAGGCGACACCGTTTACACCGTCGCCGACGTACCCGGATTGATCCCCGGTGCCAGCGAGGGCCGGGGACTGGGTCTGGAATTCCTCCGGCACGTCGAACGCTGCGCCGCGCTCGTACATGTTCTCGACTGCGCGACATTGGACCCGGGTCGCGACCCGATGACGGATCTCGACGTCATCGAGATGGAACTGCAGGCGTACGGCGGACTCGCCGAGCGTCCCCGGTTGGTGGCCTTGAACAAGATCGACGTCCCTGAGGCGCGTGAACTTGCCGAGCTCGTAGGTCCGTTGCTCCGAGAACGCGGCATGCGCGTGTTCGAAGTCAGCGCGGTGTCGCACGAAGGACTGCGGGCGTTGTCCTTCGCGATGGCTGAACTCGTCAGCGAAGCTCGCGCTGAAACGACAATCGACGAGGCCCCACGCATTGAGTTGCGCCCTCGCGCAGTCAACGACAATGGATTCACCGTACGCCGCGAAGAAACCCCCGACGGTCTGCGCTTCGTGGTCACCGGTGACCGACCAACCCGCTGGGTGCGACAAACGGACTTTGGCAATGACGAAGCGGTGGGCTACCTTGCCGATCGGTTGGCGCGCCTCGGTGTCGAGGACGAGTTGCTCAAAGCCGGTGCCAGTGCCGGCGATGAGATCGTGATCGGGTCAGCGCTCAATTCCGTGGTCTTCGATTGGGAACCCACAATTCGGGCCGGTGCAGGACCCCACATGGGTCCTCGGGGAAGTGACGAACGGTTGGAGCGATGACCGACGGGAAAGGTGCTAGCTACCCTGACGCCACCCGCCTAGCGAGTGCCAAACGCATCGTGGTGAAGGTCGGATCTTCGTCGCTCACGTCGGCAGCCGGCGGTTTGGATTCGACTCGTGTCGACGCGCTTGTTGATGCGATTGCTGCACGTCATGCGGCCGGCGTTGAGGTTGTGTTGGTGTCCTCGGGCGCCATCGCCAGCGGACTCGCACCGTTGTCCCTTGCGCGGCGTCCTCGGGACCTCGCGACCGCGCAAGCAGCTGCCAGCGTGGGTCAAGGACTCTTGTTGGCGCGCTACTCCGCGTCGTTTTCACGATGCGGAATCACGGTAGGCCAAATTCTGCTCACTGCCGACGATGTGACCAGACGCGCGCACTACCGAAACGCACAGCGCACGCTCTATCGACTCCTCGAATTGGGAGTAGTACCGATCGTCAACGAGAACGACACGGTGGCAACCGACGAAATCCGGCTCGGCGACAACGATCGCCTTGCCGCGCTAGTCGCGCATCTTGTTCACGCCGACGCATTGCTTCTGTTGTCCGACGTGGACGGCTTGTACGACGGCCCTCCAAGTCGCGCGGGAGCCACGCTGATCCGCGAAATACGCAGCGCGGCCGATCTCGACCAAGTGACCACCGGTGGAATCGGTAGTGCGGGTGTGGGGCTCGGCGGAATGAAGTCAAAGATCGACGCCGCCAAAATTGCGACTGCCGCAGGTATCCCGGTGGTTCTTACTCATGCGGCCACTGCCGCTGACGCGCTGAGCGGCGCCGACATTGGTACCCACTTTCATGCGACCGGCAAACGGATCACCACGCGGTTGCTCTGGCTTGCTCACGGTTCGTCGCCGCTGGGGTCGCTGCATCTGGACTCGGGGGCGGTCAGTGCCGTTGTCGACAGGCGGCTTTCCCTGCTTCCCGCGGGAATCACGGCCGTCGATGGTGATTTCGTCGCCGGAGATCCGGTGGACTTGTTAGACGAAAGCGG
>JBBRLC010000330.1:0-2437 GCA_038231595.1 Candidatus Nanopelagicales bacterium
CGCTGAACGTTCAATATGGCAACGCATTGGGCTGCTCGGCACCGATACCAACGCGCCGGTCGCGGATGCAGTTGCGGCGCTGAACGCAAATCGCCTCGCGGTGGCGAACTCCGATGCCGAACAGGCGCGAGGCCAGATCGCCGACGCCGGCGGTATGGGCGCGGCGCGGGTCGGTGAAACCATCGGCGGGCTCTTGGCATTGTTGCTGCTGCTCTGGTGCTGTCGGCTCGTGTTCAAACGCCGCAGCGCGAAGCAAGTTCGTGCGCGCGCCGCGGTCGAGCTTGGCGAGGAGGCCGCCAGCAACGAAGTGCCGCTCGCGCCGGCCGATGTTGGCGTCGATTGATCAACGGGCTGACCACTACCATTGCGTCCCATGTTTGCATGGTCTGAAGAACACCAGATGATCCGTGGCGCAGTGCGCGAGTTCGTCGACAAGGAAATCCGTCCTCACCGCGAAGAACTTGAGCATGGTGACATGCCGCCATACGACCTGCTCCGCAAGCTGTACAAAACGTTTGGGCTCGACGTGATGGCAGGTGCGTCGTTCGACAAGCGCATCGCCCGCGAAGAAGCTGGTGGCGCTGCGTCCCGAGAAGATGATGGCGAGAGCGACGGCGGCGGTGGCGGCAATGCGGGCATGACGATGCTTCCGATCATCGAGTTGTGTCGGTGCTCGCCAGGGATGGTGACCGCGATGGGTGTCAGCGTCGGGCTGACGGCTGCTGCGATCAACGGCAAGGGCACAATTGCACAGCGCAAGCGTTGGGCGCGCGACATCGCGACGATGGACAAGATTGGTGCGTGGGCGATCACTGAACCGAATTCGGGCAGCGATGCATTTGGTTCGATGCAGGCCACGGCGCGCCTCGACGGCGATGAGTTTGTGCTGAACGGTTCGAAAACATTCATCACCAACGGACCCTTCGCCGACACGATTGTGTTTATCTGCAAACTCGATGAGGGCAACCCTGCGAACGAACGTCGCGTCGTGCAGTTTGTGCTCGACTCGGGCATGCCTGGCCTGGAACAGAGCAAACCATTGCGAAAAATGGGCATGCATTCATCCCCAACTGGGATGCTGTTCCTCGACGACGTGCGTGTCGGTTACGACCGGCTCCTCGGTGAGACGCTCGAATCGTTCGGTGGCAAACAGGGGCGCGAGGCGAGCAAAGCGACGTTCACAATGGAACGTACTGGCGTTGCGGCGATGGCCCTTGGGATTATCGAACGATGCTTGGAGCTCTGCATTCCCTATGCAAAAGAGCGAGTGCAGTTCGGTCAGCCCATTGGCAACTATCAGCTCATTCAATTGAAACTCGCCAACATGGAAGTCGCGAGGCTCAATGTTGAGAATCTGGTGTTCCGAGCGTTGGAGATGAGCGCGGCTGGTGTTGGGATGAGCCTCGCCGAGGCCTCTGCGTGCAAGCTCTACAGCGCGCAGGTTGCGACCCAAGTTGCACTCGAGGCCGTCCAACTCTTCGGCGGCAACGGCTATATGGCCGAATACGAAGTGGAACAGCTTGCTCGCGATGCCAAGGTGTTGCAGATCTACGCCGGAACCGACGAGATCCAGATCACCCATATTGCAAAGGCGCTCCTGGCCTAGTTCTGCAAAGCCGCTTTTCTTGATTCTCGAAGGCATTCGCGAGAATGGGTCATGAACGCCGCCGAACGACCGTGGGACGCGGTGGGCGAGTCGATCTGGGAGCTTCCCGATCCACGTGTGGCCGACGAGCACGGGGTTGTGGCGATCGGCGCCGACCTTGAGCCGTCGACGTTGGTCGCGGCATATCGGCACGGACTATTTCCTATGCGCCTCGGTGGGCGATCCGGAGTGCTCGGTTGGTGGTCCCCGGATCCGCGCGGAATCATGCCAGTACACGGATTCCATGCATCGAGATCGCTGCGGCGCTCGAGGCGCAGCTTCGAAGTCTCACTCAATATGGATTTTGCTGGCGTGATGCGTGGCTGTGGCGATGAGCGTCGCGAGCGCGGCTGGATTGACGCTTCATTCGTTGATGCCTATTGCGAGTTGCATCGGCTCGGCATTGCGCATTCAATCGAGGTCAGATCGGCGAACGGCGACTTGGTAGGCGGGCTCTACGGAGTTCGAATCGCAGGCCTGTTCGCAGGCGAATCGATGTTTCACCGAGCGACCGACGCGTCAAAGGTCGCGCTGTGGGCTACCTGTGACCTACTTGCACTCGACGATGTCTCCCTGTTCGATGTGCAATGGAATACAGAACACCTTGGGTCGCTCGGGGCTGTCGAGATCACCCGAAATGAGTATCTGCAACGTCTTGCGGCGGTGGTAACCGAACACTGACCCTCGCGTCCAGGGTGGTGGAGCGAGGGGTCGTGCAGGATGTGGGTACAACATCCGGTGCGGCAATGGGAGGTGCACAATGAACCGTCGTAAAGGCAGCGCCTGGCGCTA
>JBBRLC010000331.1:0-2435 GCA_038231595.1 Candidatus Nanopelagicales bacterium
CCGTTCACGTCGGATGATCTGGTTGGCAGTGTTGGTGTTGAGCGTGCCCGTTGTCCGCGTGATCTGGTGGGTGCCGCATCGCTTCGACGCGATCTACGACTACCACGGACTGAGCCACGTCCTCGCCGACGCGTATTTCCTGGTGGGTCTGATCGCCATTGTGTGGTCTGCCGTGGAGGTACGGCGTACGCCGCGACCGGCCCTGCACGAGTCGCCAGCATTGTCAGGTGCGGTTGACTGGTCACATGGCTGACTCGCTTGAGTGCACCATTGCATACGAATACTTCCTCGACGGCAAACGTGAACCGATCGACGAGCGCGTCCTTGTTGTGCGCGACGACGAAGACAACTCGGTACGGGTGATCGGCTCGCGCGTTGCCCACGGAAGTGAACTGCGCGTCGCAGTCGCCTACGGCTCCACCGACCCCGACGCCGCGTCAGCCGATCGTGCCGTTCTTGTCTCCCTCGAGTGGATTTCAAGCATCGATACAGGTGTTATCACTCGTCGAGCCGAGTATGTGCTCGCTGGTACGACGTTGATCACCGATGTTGACGATGGCGACGTGGTGACCGCGAACGATCCGGCTGACGGTGACGTCGCGACGTTGCCTGAGGGTGCGCAACTGTTTGCGTTGTTGCGAATCTTCAGTGGCCCGGTGGTGATGGCCTGCGCGATATCGCCGGCGAGCGTCGAGCCGGCGATCACGTCCGACGGGACTGCGGATGTGCCCGCGTCGCTGCTGAGTGAGACGTCAACGACGGTGATCGTGCCCGACGTACGGGACCCATCGAAGCGCGAGCAGCTATTTCTGCCGTTGGTTGATCGGCGTACGGCTGAAGTCGTGGGCACCGAGGATGTCGTCGTGGAGCGAGCAACATCGGCAGACGAAATCACACAGGCGACGATCTATCGCTACGTCGGTGGGTCCTACGGCGAGCAGGGCGCCGAGGTCGTCGTCGATGACGGCGGGTTGATGCGCCGATATGCCTGGGACCAGCCCGATGTCGGGCATTGGGACGTACGCCTCGCCGAAGTCACCGGCACCTGGCCCCGCCCCCTGACCTGGTAGCCCCCCGGTTGTTGATTTGCATGAAAGGTCATTTCGTCAGGCTCTATTGAACGAGGCGTGCATTCATGAGGGCGTACGCCGCGAGGACCGGGGAACTGATACGCAGAATGTCCGACTTGCTGGGACCCGTTTCCCTTGCGCTGGGAAAGCTTGAGGGTGGTTGACCGTGGGTGGTCGGCGTCATACGGTGGCGGCAGTTTCGACGCTGCGGGAATAGAATTCTCACATAGTAGAAACTCAGTACAATCGGAGCAAACAGAGTTTCGCGAACTCCTGCGGCCCTCTGGCTAGTGCGCGAACCTGGGACGAGTGAGTGGAGGCGTCATGAGTGAGGGCAAGCGACACGAAGTCATCGTCGCGGGGGCCGGTCCGGTGGGCATGGTTGCCGCCCTTCGTCTCGCCCAGGCCGGCGTCGAAGTGCTGGTCCTCGAGCAAGGCCCCGACTTGTCTATCGACTCGAAGGCGTCGACCTTTCACATCCCCACCCTGGAGTTGCTGGAGAGCGTGGGCCTCATCGACGAGATGTTCGAGCGAGGTTTGAAGGCTCCGATTTTCCAACAGCGCGACCGCAAGGGCGGCATTCTGGCCGAGCTCGACTTGGGATTGCTCGCTGACGAAACGCCGTACCCGTTCCGGATTCAACTCGAGCAATCAAAACTGACCCGTATCATCCGCCCACGTCTTGAGGCGTACGACAACGTCGAGTTGCGCTACGAGATGCACGTCGATCGGGCCGAGGATCGGGGCGAGCATGCGGCGGTCTTCTGCAACGACATCGAGGAGCCGCTCCTGTGCGACTGGCTCATCGGCTCCGAGGGCGCAAACTCGATGGTCCGACAATCGCTGGGTTTCGACTTCGACGGTGTCACCTTCCCCGAGCGGTTCTTGGTGATGTCCACGACGTTCGAATTCGCCGACGCCTTCGACAACCTCGCCTACGTCTCGTACATCACCGATCCCGTCGAGTGGCTTGTGTTGCTGCGTACGCCCGATCACTGGCGTGTGCTGATGCCTGTACTCCCGGACGAAACCGCCGAAAGTGCGGTGTCCGATGAACGCATCCAGCAGCGACTCAATGGGGTGCTCGCCGACGTTGGTCAGGGTCCGGTGGATTTCAACGTGATTGCTCATTCCCTCTACAACGTTCACCAACGCGTGGCGTCGACATTTTCGCAAAACCGTGTGCTCCTAGCCGGCGACAGTGCGCACATGAACAACCCGCTCGGCGGCCTCGGAATGAACTCCGGCGTCCACGACGCGTGGAGCGCGGTGGACACGATTCTCGCCGTACGCCAAGGCGCGGATTCCACTGCCGCTAGTGAACTTTTCTGCCGCGTGCGAGCCGAGGTTTGCCACACTTACGTC
>JBBRLC010000332.1:0-2434 GCA_038231595.1 Candidatus Nanopelagicales bacterium
GCACTACGCCGAACACGCCGACAAGGCGTTCTTCGCCTCACTCGTCGACTTCATCACCGGTGGACCGCTCGTTGCCGCCGTCATAGAAGGCACCGATGCCATTGCGTCCTGGCGCACGATGATGGGCGCGACCAACCCGGCCAACGCCGCACCCGGCACGATCCGCGGGGATTTGGCGACCGAGACTCAGTTCAACGTCACCCACGGTTCGGACTCCGCGGAGTCGTCGGCCCGCGAGATCGGTCTGTTCTTCCCGACCCTGTGAGTGTGAGCCGCCTGGCATCCGACCCGTACATCTCGACGGGTATTCCGGCTGTTGTGGAGGACGAGGTCGCGTGAATGTTGGAAAAGTTCAATAGGTTCGAGCTGGTGCCACATTCATCGAAGAAATGGGCGGGGTAGTTGAGGCGAGCAGTTCGGGCCTAACATGGGTGTTTGTGCCGCTGCTCCTCACGTGGTGGAACTTGACCGACTGAAGGGCCCGTACTTCCCCATGGCGAACAAGTTGTCGTTCATCGGCCGCGATATGGCGGTCGACCTCGGTACGGCCAACACGCTCGTTTACGTGCGCGGCCGCGGCGTGGTGCTCAACGAGCCTTCCGTCGTGGCGATCAATCAGAACACGGGCGGAATTCTCGCGGTCGGTGCCGAAGCGAAAAAGATGATCGGGCGTACGCCCGGCAACATCGTTGCGATCCGTCCCCTCAAAGACGGCGTCATCGCTGACTTCGACACGACCGAACGAATGCTCCGCTACTTCATTCAAAAGGTTCACAAGCGTCGCCATCTCGCCAAGCCGCGGTTGGTCGTGTGCGTTCCGTCGGGTATTACCGGCGTTGAGCAGCGCGCGGTTAAGGACGCGGGATACGCAGCAGGCGCGCGCAAGGTTTACATCATCGAAGAGCCGATGGCCGCTGCGATCGGTGCCGGACTTCCCGTTCATGAGCCAACCGGCAACATGGTCGTCGACATCGGTGGCGGCACGACCGAAGTTGCTGTCATCTCACTCGGTGGCATTGTCACCGCGTTGTCGATTCGCATCGGTGGCGACGAGTTGGACAACGCGATCGTTCAGTACGTCAAGAAGGAATACTCCTTGATGCTGGGTGAGCGAACGTCAGAAGAAATCAAAATGGCAATTGGTTCTGCGTTCCCGATGCCCGACGAACCGCATGCCGAGATTCGCGGACGCGACCTGGTCTCTGGCTTGCCACGGACAGTCGTCGTCACTGCGGAGGAGATCCGCCGAGCTATTGACGAACCGGTCAACGCGATTGTCGACGCGGTAAAGACGACGTTGGATCGCACCCCGCCTGAACTCTCCGGCGACATCATGGACCGCGGCATCGTGCTGACCGGTGGAGGCGCCCTCCTGAAGGGCCTCGATGAGCGGTTGCGCCACGAGACCGGCATGCCGATCGTGATCGCCGAAGACCCGCTGGGCTGCGTGGCGCTGGGTTCGGGCAAGTGCGTTGAAGAGTTTGAGGCGCTCCAGCAGGTGCTGATTTCGGAGCCACGCCACTGAGCCAAGTCCGTGACTCGGACTACTGGCCAGGCGACCGCGTCGACTCGTGAGGGATAACCGACGTCCGCGGGTGATCTTTGCGGTGCTCATCGCGCTCGCCGTCACGTTGGTCGTGATCGACCTCCGCGATTCGTCCACTGGAAACGACGAGGGCGGGATTCGCGGATTTGCGAACCGTTTCTTCGGCCCGGTTGAAAGCGCCTTCTCGACGATCGTGTCGCCTGTGCGTGATGTGGTCTCCAGCGTTGGCTCCTGGGGTACGAAGGACCAACGCATCTCGGATCTCGAAGCTGAGAACGCGCGGCTGCGGGGCGAACTGGCCACAACCGATTTCGACCGGAGTCGGCTCGCCGAATGGGACAAACTTCTTCGACTTGCGGGAATCGGCCAATACCGAATCGTGCCGGCGAAGGTAATCGCTGTCGGACCGGCCCAAGGATTTGCCTGGAGCGTCACCCTGGACGCGGGCTCGCGCGATGGGGTGAAAGCGGATCAAGCAGTCGTCACCGGCGACGGTCTGGTGGGGCGGGTGTTGGCAGTTGGTCCCTCAACGTCCACGGTGTTGCTGATTGTTGACGCAACATCGACGGTGGGCGGTCGGGTCGAGTCGTCGTTGCAAATTGGTTTCGTCTCGGGATTGGGAAAACCGAACGAGCTTTCGTTCCAACTTCGTGATCCCTTCGCGAAGATCAAGGCGGGGGACCGACTCGTCACTTTCGGAGTCAAAGGCGCGGTGTATCCGGCCGGCATTCCGATCGGAACCGTGACCTCGGTCAAGGGGACGCCGGGCCAAACGTTGTACGCCTCGATCGACCCCTTTGTGGAACCCACTGCGTTGGAGCTCGTCGGTGTAGTGATCACGGCGAGCCGGACCGACCCGCGGGACTCGGTGCTCCCACCGAGACCGAC
>JBBRLC010000333.1:0-2428 GCA_038231595.1 Candidatus Nanopelagicales bacterium
GGGATGTTGAATCGCCGCAAGAATGCGTCGACGAGATCGCCTTTGAACAGTCGCATCAACTCGTCTTCGAGTGACAAGTAGAAGCGCGTTTCACCGGGGTCACCCTGACGACCAGATCGTCCTCGCAACTGGTTGTCGATTCGCCGCGATTCGTGCCGCTCGGTGCCGAGGACGTAAAGACCACCGAGGTCGGTCACTTCCTCGTGCTCGGCCGACACGGCCTTGCGCGCTTTCTCGATTGCGTCAGGCCACTCCCGCTCGTACTCCTCGGGAGTATCGACCGGTGAAAGTTCTCGTTGAGCGAGTTCAGCGGCCGCCATAAACTCGGGGTTGCCGCCGAGCATGATGTCGGTGCCTCGACCGGCCATATTCGTGGCGACCGTAACGGCGCCCTTGCGACCAGCCTGCGCCACGATCGCTGCCTCGCGGTCGTGGTGTTTGGCGTTCAACACCTCATGCGGTACGCCGCGGCGGCGCAGAAGTTGCGACAAGTGCTCGCTTTTTTCCACGCTGACGGTTCCGACGAGAATTGGTTGACCCATCTCATGGCGTTCGACGATGTCTTCGATGACTGAGTCGTACTTTGCATCCTCGGTGCGATACACCAAGTCACCTTGGTCCGCGCGAATCATGTCCCGGTTGGTGGGAATCGGTACGACGCCAAGCTTGTAGATCTGATTGAACTCAGCGGCCTCGGTCATGGCCGTACCGGTCATGCCACCGAGCTTTTCGTACATTCGGAAGTAGTTCTGCAACGTCACCGTGGCCAGCGTTTGATTCTCGTTCTGAATCTCAACGCCTTCCTTGGCTTCGATCGCTTGGTGCATTCCTTCGTTGTAGCGACGGCCCGCGAGCATGCGCCCGGTGTGCTCATCGACGATCAGGACTTCGCCGTTAATCACGACGTAGTCCTTGTCGCGCTTGAACAATTCCTTCGCCTTCAGCGCGTTGTTCATGTAGCCGACCAGTGGCGTGTTGACGGACTCATAGAGATTGTCGATGCCGAGCCAATCCTCGACGCTCTCAACGCCGCCCTCGAGGATGCTGACTGTGCGCTTTTTCTCGTCGACTTCGTAGTCGGTATCGCGCCGCAATCGCGGTACCAGTTTCGCGAATTCGGAATACCACTTCGTCGCCTGGTCTGCCGGACCGCTGATGATCAACGGCGTACGGGCCTCATCGACGAGGATGGAGTCGACCTCGTCGACGACCGCGAAGAAGTGCCCGCGTTGGACCCGCTCCTCGGTTGACCAGGCCATGTTGTCGCGCAGGTAGTCGAAGCCGAACTCGTTGTTGGTGCCATAGGTGATGTCGGCGGCGTAGTGCTCGCGACGTTGCGCTGCGGGCATCTGCGCCATGGTGCAGCCCACGCTGAGACCCACGAATCGGTGGAGACGACCCATCCACTCCGAGTCGCGCTCGGCGAGGTCATCGTTGACCGTGACGACGTGTACGCCTTCCCCGGCGATCGCGTTGAGGTACGCGGGCAAGGTGGAAACTAGGGTCTTGCCTTCACCTGTGCGCATCTCGGCGATGTTGCCGAGGTGGAGCGCGGCCCCGCCCATGATCTGCACGTCGTAGTGACGTTGACCCAAGGTGCGTTGGGCTGCCTCGCGCACGGTGGCGAAGGCCTCCGGGAGGAGTTCATCGAGGGTTTCACCATCGGCGTACCGCTTCTTGAACTCGTCGGTGAGGGCACGCAATTCGTCGTCGGACATCGGGGTGAACTCGTCCTCAAGGGCGTTGACCTGCGCAGCGATGCGGGTGAGCTTCTTGAGGGTCTTTCCTTCGCCGGCGCGAAGAATCTTGTCGACGACCTTCACCAGTGACGTCCTTGTCAGTTCGCCGGCCTCAGGGCCAGATAGGTCCCATCCCCGCGGCGCGGGCATGGCAGCGAGAGCGTTCACACGCCCAGACGGTCATGGTAACCGTTCGGTCACGGTAAGCCGATCGACGCGACGTCCGCCCGGCCGTTTGGCGCAGTTTCCGATTGCGGTCGAGCACCGCGAGCCAGCCTGGGTCGAGAAATCCAGATGCGCTCGGGGGCCGACGTACGGTCTGATGGCCTTCATGAGCGCTGCCAAGAATCCGGACCCCATTGAGGTGCCCCTCCGTGTCGACCTCGACGACGGAGTGGTCAGGTTGCGCGCACCGGCGGCGGGCGATCAAAACGCGATCGTTATCGCTGCCAATGATCCTGACGTTGCGCGCTTCACGATGGTTCCGTCGCCATACACCCTCGCCGACGCCGAAGAGTTCATCGCCGGACGTGGCGACGCGTGGGCCGAAGGGAACTTCACCTTCGCCATTGTCGACGCCGAGAACGATGAGTTTCTGGGCATGTGCGGAGTTCACAACAGCGCGCCAGGGGGTCTCGCGGGCGGCGCCGCCGAAGTCGGCTATTGGTTGGCGCCCGGCGCGCGCGGAC
>JBBRLC010000334.1:0-2415 GCA_038231595.1 Candidatus Nanopelagicales bacterium
CGCACTTGTTGATCCTGCGCAGGCAGCGACTCCGACCGTGAGTATCGCGGCTGGCACTACCAACGTCATCGAGGGCAGCAGCGGTACCTCCGTTGCGATGCTGAGTGTCAAGCTCAGTGCTGCGACCAACGTCCCGGTGACCGTCGACTACGCAACGGTCGATGGTGTCGCCACGGTCGCCAACGGCGACTATGTCGCGGGTACCGGCACCGTGACGATTCCCCCCGGTGCGTTCTCGCGTCCGATTTCGGTGTTGGTCAACGGCGATGTCGTTCCCGAGGACTACGAGGTGTTCTCGGTTGCGTTGTCGAATCCGGTCAACGCCCTCCTCACAAATGCAACGCGCAACGTCCAGATTCTCAACGACGATGCACCGCTCCTGTCGATGAGCAGCGTCACCGTCAACGAGGGTGCGACCGCGACGTTCAATGCCCGGCTGTTGCAACGTTTTTACCAACCGTTGACAGTCAGCGCGCAGACCGCCGACGGTACAGCGCTGGCGAACTCCGACTACACGGCGCAAGGTCCCACACCGCTGACCTTTCCTGCTGGCACCAAAGGACCGCAGCCGGTTGCGGTACCCACGGCGACCGACAGCTCGACTGAACCGAACGAGACGTTTACCTTAACGGTGAGTGGCGCTGCCGTCGCCGCGCCATTGACGAAGACCGCGACGATACGCACACAGTTATGTGTGGCGCAGGCGCAACCTGCGAAGTACGCCCACGTCGTGGTGATCGTGATGGAGAACCACACCTACGGTTCGGTGATCGGAAATGCGGCAGCGCCGTGGACGACAGGCGTCGCACGCAGTTGCGGCTCCGATAAGGCCTATGCGTCGGTGGGAGCCCCCAGCCGTCCGAACTACATCGCGATGGTTGCGGGCGACACGTTCGACTGTGCAGGAAACGACAGTGATCCGGCGGCCAACAACTGCCACCCCTCATCGGACAGCGTGTTCAAGCAAGTGATCGACGCTGGTGGAACGAGTCGTGTGTACGCCGAAGGAATGAACGCCAACTGCGAGACAACGTCGCACGGCCTGTACGCGGTCAAGCACAACGCCTGGCCGTATTTCCCTGCCGAGGCGAGCTTGTGTCAGCAGTTCGATCAACCGATGCCGGCAACGATCGACACCGCCAACCTCCCGACGCTCCTTGAAATCATGCCGAACCTCTGCCACGACCAACACAATTGCAACGTCGCGACGGGCGACGCATGGCTCGCGCAAACTATTCAACCGATCTTCGATTCGGCGAGCTACTTGAGCGGCGACACAGCGGTGATCATCACGTACGACGAGTACACGAATCTCCCGAACGCGTTCGCTTCCCGATCTGCCACATCGGGAACGCTGTTGACGACCCCCACGAACCACTACGGGATGCTTCGGACCGTCGAAGACCTCCTCGGTCTCGCGCCGTTGGGCCAAGCCGCAACCGCTACAGGCCTCGGACCAGCGCTGCACCTCTAAGTGTTGGAAGCGATTGACGAACAGGTCAATGATGTTGCAATAACAGGACGGTGGCAATGCCGATGCCGCCTCCAGCGAGCGCTGCCCCAAGCGCAGTCTTCGCCCGTTTCGTGAACCGAGGGGGCCGAAAGACGGGCAGTTTCGCGATTGGCAATTTCGGCATCACGCGCAGAGTGGTCTCTCCGTCAACTGTTGAGGCATCAATTTCGTCGTTGAGAGCGTCGTCGGAGGTCCCGACAGCGACATTTTGCACGACTACCGAAAGCGCTGTTCGGGCTGCGGTCATCGAAAGAATGGGCCATGTGTTGATTGTCGCATCGGCGAGTGAGCGAGCGAATTCGCCGGCGCTTTCGTAGCGATCGTCTGGACGTTTTTCGAGGGCCCGAAGTAGTGGTTCGTCGATCTGCGTTGGCAAATGCGTTGCGAGCTCGGTGGGTGTAGGTGGGGTCTCGTGAAGATGCGCGTTGAGCAGCTCGTGCAGTGCGCCGACGAACGGAGGACGGCCGACGAGGAGCCGATATGCGACGACACCCAAGCTGTACACGTCGGCACGTTGATCGATTTCCCGTTGGCCCGCCGCCACTCCCGCCGCCACTTCCGGCGCGATGTACGCGGGAGTTCCGAGGATCGTGCCTGTCCTTGTACGAAACCCATTGCGCTGTCCGTGGAGTGAATCCTGAACAAATCGTGCCATGCCGAAGTCTGAAAGCAGGCAGTCTCCTTCGCGTGAAACCAGCAGATTCGAGGGTTTGATGTCGCGATGGACGATCCCGACAGCATGGACATGATCGAGCCCGGCGGCCAGCTGTGTCACAAGGGAAATTGCGAGTTCGGGTTGCACATCGTTCAACACTTCCTGCAGCGTCGTGCCTTCGACGTATTGCGTGATCAACAGCAACTCGCCTTCAATTTCGAGGAATTCGGCGATGCCCAGCACACAC
>JBBRLC010000335.1:0-2406 GCA_038231595.1 Candidatus Nanopelagicales bacterium
CGAGATCATTCTCTACTCGTGGGCCATGGTCGCGACGTCACTGGCGTTGGGGCCCGTCGGACACATGACGGCGGTCTACGGAGTGCTCGCCATTGTTCTCGGTGCCGGTTTCTTGGTCGAGGCGTACGCGCTTCGGACGCGAGTACGAGGCAGCGCGACTGACCCTCGCGCGATGCGGCTCTTCCACGGCTCTATTTCGTATTTGTCGTTGCTCTTTCTGGTCGTAGCTGTCGACCCCTTCTGGCCCCTCTAGCCAGCTCCTCATAGTCGGGCGCTTCTAATCGGCGGGCCGACCGAGCAGCAGCGTGATTGATGCTCCGCCGAGATCTGATTGTCCGATCGTCAATTCTCCTCCGCTCGCTTCGGCGGTCCGTCGTGCGATGTCTAGCCCCAACCCCGTGGATCCGGTTCGGGAATGGCCGCGATCGAGAACTCCGCGGTGGGGCAAACCCGGTCCGGCATCCTCAACCGTGAGTGTGGAAAAGGTGCCAGGTCCTTCGTGGACGCGGACTGCGAAAGCGGACCCCTCAGGGGTATGGGCAAAAACATTGCCGAGCAGGGCGTCGAGCGCATCTCCAAGATCCATGGAGTCAATGCGAACGGCACACGGTCGCTCGCTGATCTCGCTGCTGACGTAACGCGATTGTTCGTCGGCGAGGACTTTCCAGAATACAACCCGGTCACGTACGACCGTCGCTGCATCACATCGGGCTTTGACACCTTCACGTACCGGGCGGCGTGCCTCTCGAATGACGTGATCGACCATCACTTCGAGTCGGTCCACGCTGTCGGTCAAACGGCTTCGCTCGTCCCCGTCAGCCAATGAGTCGACGTCCAGACGCAGTGCAGTTACCGGCGTACGGAGTCGGTGTGCAAGGTCGGCGACGGACTCGCGCTCTCCTCGGAGCAGTTCCGAAATCCGACCAGCCAATCGGTTCAAGAGCTGACCGACGTTGCGAATTTCCGGTGGCCCGCCGGGATCAACCCGCGAACTGAGATCCCCGGACGCCAACTGCTCAGCGGTGTGAGACAAGTAGGCAATAGGGCGTAGAAATGAGCCCGCCAAAAGGTTGCCCACGACGATGGCCAAACCAAGAAGGGCAATTCCCAGGCCGAGGAGAGCGGCCCGCGCCCGAGATACGCCGTTGGCGAGTTCCTCCGGCGGGAGAATCGCTCGAAGGACCGCTGGCCCCGAGTCCGACGCAATCGGCTCAATGAGGGCCAGTCCCGCATCAGATTCCACGAATACGGCGCGCTGATCGCGCAGTGCCAATTTCGCCGACTCGTCCAATTGCCATGGCGGGCCAGAAAGTTTTCCTTTTGCATCAATCACGGAAACGGGATGCGACGCGGTGGAGTTGAAGTCCTCGACGGCCACCTTGATCTCCTCCGCCGGCGTGAATGCCAACGCGGCGACGAGGGGTTGCACTTCAACAACGAGGTTGTTTTGGGCGCGTTCCACCGCAAACGAGCGGACCAAGTACCAAAGCGGGACGAGGAAAGCGATGAGAACCAGCAGGGACGTCGCGGCGATGGTGACAAGGATGCGACTGCGCATTTCTTGCCTATTCCTGTCCTTCGACGAGCTTGACGCCCACACCGCGCACAGTAATGAGATGGCGAGGATCGGTGGCACTTTCGCCGAGCTTCTTGCGCAGCCAGGACAGGTGTACGTCCACGGTCTTGTCCGCACCGCCGTAGGGAAGTCGCCACACCTCGGCGAGGAGTTCCCGCTTGGAAACGACCTCGCCGGGTCGAGCCGCCAAATAGGCAAGCAAGTCGAACTCACGAGGACTCAACTCGAGCAATCGCCCATCGATGGTGGCCACTCGAGATCGTGGGTCGACCGCTATTGATCCGACCTGCAAAGCCACGTTCGTTTCTGGTGATGCACTTCGACGAAGTACGGCACGTATCCGAGCGTCGATGGTGGCACTGGTGAAGGGCTTAATGACGTAGTCGTCGGCCCCTGCGTCCAGAGCGCGAACGACGCTTGAGTCTTCGTCGCGTGCGGTGGCGACGATGACGGGGACGGGCGTGACTGCTCGCAGCATGCGGAGGAGCTCAACCCCGTCCAGATCAGGCAGACCGAGATCGAGAATGACAATGTTGGGGTCGCCGCCGAGCGTGTCTTGCAGCCCGGTCATCGCGTCGGGGCTGGAGGTCACGACGTGCCCGAGTTCGGTGAGTGCGCGAATAAGCGCGGAACGAATCCCGAGATCGTCTTCGATGAGGTGGACCCGTGGCATGTGACTCACGGTAGCCGCCACAGGGGGTGGAAGACCGACCAAGGGAGTCGATGACACCAACGTGCGAGGCAAATTGCCCAGTCGCAACCGAGCCTTAGCACTGCGTTAAGCAAGTGGCGCCGGGCTCTCCGGCACACTGATCGAGTGGTACGCCGAG